>JAYUYR010000159.1:0-13122 GCA_043752405.1 Sphingomonas sp.
ATCGACATCAATATGGACGAGGGTCTGCTCGATGCGCATGAGGCGATGACGACCTTTATCAAGCGCATTGCCGCCGAACCCGACATCGCGCGGGTGCCGCTGATGATCGACAGTTCCAAATGGAGCGTGATCGAAGCCGGGCTAAAATGCGTCAGCGGCAAACCCATCGTCAATTCGATCAGCATGAAAGAAGGCGAAGCACAGTTCCTGGAACAAGCGCGCAAGGTGATGAATTACGGCGCGTCGGTCGTCGTCATGGCGTTTGACGAAGTCGGGCAAGCCGACACCAAAGCGCGCAAGGTGGAAATCTGCGAACGCGCTTACAAGCTACTGGTCGACATCGGTTTCCCCCCCGAGGACATCATCTTCGATCCCAACATTTTCGCGGTCGCGACTGGAATCGAGGAGCATAACAACTACGCGGTCGATTTCATCGAAGCCTGCGTCGACATTCGCGCGAAGTGCCCGCATGTCCACATCTCGGGCGGGCTCTCGAACCTCAGCTTCAGCTTCCGCGGTAATGAACCCGTCCGCCGCGCCATGCATTCGATCTTTCTCTACTACGCCATTCCGGCAGGGATGGACATGGGCATTGTCAACGCGGGCCAGCTCGATGTCTACGACACGATCGATTCCGAGCTGCGTAAAGCGTGCGAGGACGTCATCCTGAACAGCGACGATGGCGCAACCGAACGCCTCGTCACGCTTGCTGAGAAATTTCGCGGCACCGATGCCGCCACTGAGAAGGCGGCCGAGGAATGGCGCGGCTGGCACGTTACTAAACGCCTCGAACATGCGCTGGTCAAAGGCATCGACATGTACGTCGTTGACGATACCGAGGAATGCCGCCAGCTATTTCCCCGCCCGATCGAGGTGATCGAAGGGCCGTTGATGGATGGCATGAATGTCGTCGGCGATTTGTTCGGCAGCGGCAAGATGTTCCTGCCCCAAGTCGTTAAATCGGCGCGCGTCATGAAGAAGGCTGTTGCGCACCTTATTCCCTTCATTGAGGCCGCAAAAGAACCGGGCGCGCGCGCTAAGGGCAAGATCATCATGGCGACCGTCAAGGGCGATGTGCATGATATCGGCAAGAACATCGTCGGCGTCGTGCTCCAGTGCAACGGCTACGAAGTCATCGACCTCGGCGTCATGGTGCCGTGGACGAAGATCCTCGAAGCCGCGAACGAGAACGATGCTGATATAATCGGCCTGTCGGGTCTGATTACGCCCAGCCTCGATGAGATGGTCACAGTGGCCGAGGAAATGCAGCGCGCAAGAATGTCAATGCCGTTGCTGATCGGCGGGGCGACCACATCGAAGGTGCACACCGCATTGCGCATCGACGAGGCCTATGACGGGCCGGTTATCCACGTTCTGGACGCGAGCCGAGCGGTCGGTGTCGCCACTGCACTGGTCAGCGACACGGGCCGCGACGCCTATGTCAAAACCTTCGCCGATGATTATGCCCACGTTCGCGAAATCCGCGCGAGCAAGGGGCAGAATGCGCTGATCGTGATCGAAGACGCGCGCGCCAATGCGTTCGCGGCCGATATGCACTTGAAGCCGCCGCCGCCCGAACAACCGGGCGTCCATGTATTCGATGACTGGGACTTGGCCGATCTTGCCGACGTCATCGACTGGACACCGTTCTTCCGCGCGTGGGAGCTCCACGGCAACTATCCTGCCATCCTGACCGATGATGTGGTCGGCGAAGCGGCGCAGTCGCTGTGGGTCGATGCGCAGGCGATGCTCAAGACGCTCATCGCCGAAAAATGGCTGACCGCGCGCGGCGTTGCGGGGCTATGGCCCTGCCGCCGCGATGGAGATGATGTGGTGGTGCACATCATAGAGACCGAAGACCAATTTCGCCTGCCGTTCCTGCGTCAGCAAATAGCGAAACGAGAAGGGCGCGCGAACATGTGCCTCAGCGATTTTATCAGCCATGACGGCGACTGGATCGGCGGCTTTGCCGTCGGCATCCACGGCATTGAGCCGCACCTCGCACGGTTCCAGGCTGACAAGGATGATTATTCGGACATCCTGCTTAAAGCGCTGGCCGACCGTTTTGCCGAAGCCTTTGCCGAACGTCTGCACCAGCATGTCCGCACGACTCTTTGGGGTTACGCTCCTGGCGAACAACTAACCAACGAAGCGCTGATCAAGGAAGAATATCGCGGCATCCGCCCTGCGCCGGGTTATCCGGCCTGCCCAGACCACAGCCTGAAGCCAATATTGTTTGACCTGCTGACTGCCACCGACGCGACGGGCATCACGCTGACCGAATCGTTTGCCATGCTCCCGACAGCGGCCGTATCGGGCTTCTACTTCGGGCATCCCGAAGCCGCCTATTTCGGTGTTGCCCGCATTGGCGAGGATCAACTTGCTGATTACACCGTACGGCGCGGTGTCGATGCTGAAACCGCACGGCGCTGGTTGCGGCCCAATCTCGATTGAGTACAAACAAAAGGGCGCGGTGATTAACTCACCGCGCCCCATATTTTGTCGAAGAAAGGCTCAAACGATCCGCGAAACCAGTGCGTTGCGGCGACTGCGCAGCGCAGCGCCCGCGACACCGAAACCAACGAGCATCAGGCCCCAAGTTGCGGGCTCGGGCACCGGCGATGTCACATTGAAGTCGAGCTGACCACCGTAGGAACCGCCATTCGTATCCCAGTTACCGAGCACTGTGATCGTATGGGCACCCGACGCTATGTTGGTAAGCGCAAGCTGCCAAAGCTCGGTTGCTCCGGTCAGCGTCTGAGTAAATGCAACGCCGTCGAGCATCACGCTGGTTAGAACAATGTTTTTGCCGGTTTGAGCGACAGAAATAACACTACCGCTGGCCCCACCGGGAATTGTGGTAAAGTTAAACGTGTCGTTGATAGCACCCCCAACATTGCTGCTGTTGCCATAAGATGTCGAAAAACTGCCACCGAAAATGCCGAGATTAAATACGGCAGCCGAGGCGGGTGTAGCGACGACTGCAAGCAGCGAAGCCAAACCGGTAAACAAAACTTTCTTCATAAATAATCCCCAAAATATTGGCCGTTTCTGGCCCGAATTACGCTACTTACTTCCGAATCGCTTTTTGTTGTTAAGACCTTATTTACTGTGTTGCAACGCAGCGAAAACGCCCGTCCCGCAGCGGGACGTTAACTGATTTCACTAGGCATAACTGGATTAAGGGCGCCCGCGCTGATAGTTGCGGGAATATGAAAACAAGACTTGTTGCGCTTGCTACAGTGCTTCTGGCGGGACCGGCAGAAGCCCAGTTCAGCGGACCCTTTACGGTCCCTGAACTCGGACGCACGTTCAACCGTTTGGATGATGCCATGAGCGCCATCGGTAAAGGCACAGGGACCGTCATCGTCGCGCCCGGTACCTACCGCGACTGTGCCGTATTCGGCGGCCAGCGCGTAACAGTGCGCGCAGCCACCCCCTCGACGGCAATCTTCGACGGCGGTGCCTGTGCGGGCAAGGCAACGCTGATCTTCAACGGTATGGACGCTGTTGTCGATGGCATTGTGTTCCAGAATATCCATGTGCCTGACGGCAATGGTGCCGGCATCAGGCTCGAATGGGGCAACCTCCTCGTAACGCGATCGACCTTCCGCGATTCTGACGAAGGCATTTTGACGGGCAGCTACGACAAGGGGACCATCACCATCGAACGCTCGACATTCTCGGGCCTTGGCGCCTGCCCCGAAAGCGGCTGCGCGCATTCGGTCTACGTCGGCGGTTATGGCAAGCTGACGATCTCGCGCTCGCGCTTCGAGCGCGGCACCGGCGGCCATTATGTCAAAAGCCGCGCGCCGGTTAACGAAATTCTTGATTCAAGTTTTGACGATACGGGCGGTAAAAACACGAACTATATGATCGACTTGCCCGCCGGTTCGGTCGGCCTCATCGCGCGCAACGAATTTGTGCAAGGCAAAGGCAAGGAAAACCATAGCGCGCTGATCGCGGTCGCCGCCGAAAACCGAGACAATCCATCGGCTGGGTTGCGGATCGAGAGCAACAGGGCATCACTAGCGCCCGGCGCGCCAGTCAACCCCGCTTTCGTCGCCGACTGGAGTCACGAGCCGTTGAAGATTGGCACCAACATACTTGGAACAGGAATCAAGCCGTTCGCGACGCGCTAACCTACTCGCTTGCAATGAGTTTCAGGCCGGCAGGTTCGTCGCGCGTCAATCGCTTTACCCGCCCGTCGACCTGCGCGCCGGTTTCGACACTGACCGAATCGTAGCTCAGATCGCCGGCAATCCGCGCGCTAGCCTCGATCGTCAGCACCTTGGCCGCGACCGTCCCGTTTATTGTGCCGGCGATTTTGGCATCGTCAGCCGTGATATTGCCGTTCACCTGTCCGTTGTTGCCGACGATCAACGTCGCGCACGTCACGTCACCATCGACACGCCCATCGATGTGCAGATTTCCTTGCCCCTCAATACTGCCCGTGACTGTCACTTCGGCACCAAGAAAGCTCATTGTGCCATTACCACTGCGCGTGGTGGGTCGTTCGTTCTTGTTAAACATGAGTCGTTTGCCCCTTTCCCTGTCGTTCGAGCAAATCATGCGCGAGCGCAATACCACCGGCGATTCCGGCATAATCGCCAAGCGCTGGCGGAACGACAAATCGTTCCGGAACAGCAACATAAGCGCCCAGCCAGTGTTGCAACCGGCCTATTACTTCCTCATGAAACCCGGGTGTCTTCGCAACGCCGCCGCCGATGACGATCCGGTGCGGCGAGAGCGTCAGGGCAAGGCTCGCCAAACCCTGCCCAAGTGCATCGATCACCAGCGCGCGACCCCGATCGCCAGGGACAGTATGGCTAAGCGATTTGCCCAGACGCGCCATGATGGCAGGGCCGCTTACCAACCCCTCCAAACAATCATCGTGGAACGGACATACGCCCGCAAAATCATCCCCAGCTACCCTTTTCACGCGGATATGGCCCATCTCGGGATGGACGCGCCCGTGAAGCGGCATGCCATCGATGACCAAGCCACCGCCCAGCCCCGTTCCCACGGTCATGTAAAGGCCAACACCCAAGCCGCTAAGTGCACCCCAGCGATACTCGCCCAGCGCCGCGCCATTCACATCGGTATCGAATGCCAGCGGCAATCCCGTTGCGTCGGAAATCGCGCGGGCGACCGGCGTGTTCGACCATCCAGGCTTGGTCGTTGACGTTATACTTCCCCATTCGGGCAATGTTGTATCGAGACAAACGGGTCCGAAGGACGCGACACCCACTGCAGCCAACCCGTGCTGTGCAAGGAGGAAGTCGATTACAGCGCGCATCGTGCTGACGGGGGCGTTCGTGGGGATAACCGTCTCCGCTCGCAGATCATGGGGGCCAGTCCCTACCGCCAGGTTAATTTTCGTGCCTCCCAGTTCAACAGAGGCAACCAAAGCTTTCGTCATGCAGCCATCCTGTTCGGACGAATCAATTCTTCGTAAAGCACAAACAGGTCAGCAAAATGCGCTTCCATTGTCCTGACGCCGGGCGCGTCAGCGACGGCGCGGGTGCGCGCCTGACCGCCGCCCGTCGCAACAAAATCACTGATTGCATCGGCCGCGCTGGCAGCATCGCCCGAAACATAGGTCCAGCCCCCGGCCAACCGCGCTTGATCCGCTGCACCGCCCCCATCGGGGACAATCAGCGGCAGGCCCGATGCGCGCGCCTCGGAAGCCACCATACAGAATGTCTCGGCCTCGCAGCCGTGAATAAGCGCATCGGCGCTGGCGAACAAACGCGCGAGTTCGAGCCGGTCAGAAATGGGCGACAGCAACTGAATATGCGGATTGTCCGCCGCTGCCCGCGCCACACGCGCACGGTCACGACCGTCACCGATCAGGACGAGGCCAACCGGCGCGTTTACCCCTGCCGCCATCACTGCCTCTACAACCATCGGCCAGCGTTTTTCGGGCGCATGCCGTCCCGCAGCGATCAAGAGCGTTGCATCGACAGCCAGTTCACAGCGTTCAAGCAGCCGGGCGCGCAGCCCCTCATCGCGCAGATTTGGCGAGAAGACCTTGTCGGCAACGCCCATCGGATTGGTGACGACATTAGTCATGCCTCCCTCGATCAGGCGATCCGACAGGTTCTGCCCCGCCGTCACCGTTACCGCGAATTGGGTGTCGAGCCGAAACAAATGCCGCCAGAACCAGCCAAATTGCTTGTCGATGGTCTCGCGCTTCGCAAGTCCGCCGAACCAGCGATAGGCATAAGCCGACAGCGGATCGGCGTGCATGATCAGCGCGCGCGGTGCCGCACCGGGCCATTCGCCGACCAGTCGCGCGCTGCGCCACGGTGATGATGCTTCGATGATGTCCGGCGCTTCGGCATCGAGGGTGGCGTGAAGCGCCACCTCGTCGCGGAAATAATGATACTTGCGGTCGAGCGGAAATTTCGGCTGTTCGAGAAAAATGATCCGCGCGTTCGGCCCGCGTTCCTCGATCCGGTTTTCGGATCCCGGCGCGATCACGACAATTTCGTGCCCTGCCGCCGGCCCCGCGATCAACTTGCGATCAATATACGTCTTCACGCCCCCGCCGTGTGGCGAATAAAATGCGCAGACGTCGACAATCTTCATGCGCGCTATTTAATCGGGGCGAACGAGAATAGTCCACGGCGATACAACATGCGTACCGACACCGGCGTCACGCCTGCTCCGGCAACGACACGCCCGGTCGCGATTTTGGGCTTGAACGGGCCAAGGCTTGCCGGATTGCTGCCGAAGCCCACGCCATCGACCGACAAGCCGAATTTACGGTTGCCGTCGCGGTCATGAAGCAGCGACAGACCATAACTCCCGGGCGAAGGCGCACGGATGCACAGTTGCACGTTGCCCGTCGCCGGCACGTCAATCACGACCCGCCGGAATGTCTTGCCGGCGTTGAGCAAGACATTGTCGTCGGCAAGGAAGTCCTGATCATTGGCTGGATACAGCTCCGCCTTTATCGTGCCGCCACGGTCTTTCAGGCCGGCGATAGTGATCAGCAGGGCAGGGCCGGATTCGCCCGCGCGGCACCGCCCCTCGGCAAGACCGAGCGAGGGTGATGAAGGCAGGTTTGCGCCAGCCAGCGCGAATAGCAAAAAAGGTGCAGCGTATAACTTCATGGGCGTCGTTCCGTCGAAAAGAGGTCGCTCAACATCAAAATCAACCCCAATCCCACATGCGTAGCAAGAATGAGGCTGGCCATCATTGTCATCAAGGCAGGAATTTCCGCATCGCGTCCGATCAAGAACACCGCGAGCGCAGCAAAAACAAAATCCTTGTTCGAAACAAAGGGCAGTCGCCCAATCAACATCGATGCCACCGATAATACCACCCACCACACCAGATCAACCTGCGGCAGCGCCAAATGCCAGCACAATCCCGTCAGCGCCAAGCCTATAATGATACGACAAAAATGAACAAAAGCCGTAAACCAAAGGTCCGCTTTCGGCAGGCTGAATAACCGCCGCCCGAACAACAGGATAACCGCGGTCGATCCGACCAAGAATGCAACAGAAGTCCAGACGACATCGGAACGGATCCCCATAGTCGTCTGGGTCACGAGTGGCCATGCCAGCAATACAGAGATCAGCGTGACGACATTACCCATTACTGCGGACAGGATGGCCACATCCTTGACTGCGCCGAAGGGCGACCCGGTGATGTCGGCCCGCTTGCGCGCCCAGTCATAGAAATAGAGTTCGCCGACATAGCCGAACAGCAATGTATTACCGATCTGCTTGCGCAGCAGGGGAATGACGCCCGATAAAGGAATATTCCAAAGACGTTTGAAAATTACCCAATCCGCAAGGGAAATGTAAAAATAATTTGCCGCAAAAGCGATCCAGAACAACGGCGATGTCGGAACGATCGACCAGACGTAGCGGAAATCAAGCTGCCGCAGCTGGAGGATGACAGCAATCAGAACCGCCAGCGAAATCGCCCGGCCCAAGTACTTCAATACACCGCCCTTGGGTTGTTCCAGCGGCTTCGGATCGCCGGGCGACGCCGCATCACCGGCATCGGACGATTGCGGACCTATGCACGCAGGTGTGGTCACGGACCGGGCACCGGGGGTGTCATCATTTCGGTCCATCGTGCATCCCGCGTCGCTCTTGCCGACTAAATTGCAACGACACAAGCCGCTGGACCATGTGCCATGGCCGGCCAAGGCGCAGCAGCCAAAATCGTGAAGGGCCGTTCCATGGCGCAAATGTGGCATAGAACCAGCGCGTCCCGCGCAGCTGTGGCCAGTCCCGCCGGATCGCAGCGAGACAACGGCGACGCAGCTCGACACGTTCCTGATGCGCGGTCAGCCCGTTCGAATACACCCGGCCATCACTCGTTACCGGTCTACCGTGGCGGGCGCTGTAGGCATCGATCAGCGCAACGTGGTCCATCCCCGTCGTCTTGCAGAGAAACGGCATGACAAACTGGTCCACGCCATAGGATGATACCGAACCCGCAATGAAGGGCGCGGCTTCGGTATAAAGCGCTTGGCGATAAAAGGGCATCATCACTTCGACCCACGGCATCGCCCGCATCGAAGAACCGGCCACGGTCACAAAGCGCTTGTGATTCACATGGCTGTCGGCCGTCAGCGACAGTGAAAAACTGTCGAGCCCGGCCTGCGCTGCCAATTCTATAGCCCCGTTGAGGGACGATACATCGACCGCAATGTCGTCATCGATCAGCGCCACATAATCATAAGGGGTCGAAAGTTTTTCGAGATACGCTTGGAACGCCGAGAAAATCTGACCCTTGCACTCGGTCTTTTCCGACAATTTTGCCACAAGCGGCCAGCCAGTCCCCGCATCGGCGTCCGAGCCGCTGTAATTGAACAACACGATGTCGAATGCTGGCTCGATATCGCGGTGAAGACAGGCAAGCGGCACACTTCTCCCGTCCCAACTGATCAGGATCAATGTGCGGACCACGGGTTCACGCTTTCCCGGCAACAGCGCGCAGGACATAGACATAGGCCAAAGCCGCGTGCTCGATAGTGAAGTGTCCCGCTTTTTCCTGCCGCGCAGCAACCTGTTCCGATCCGATTGCGATATTGGCCATTGCAGCCGCCAGCGCATCGCAATCGCCGGGCGGAACCAAACTACCGAGCGCCCCGCCATCGAGCATATCGCGCATACTGACGCTGCAATCGGTTGCCACAATAGCGATTCCCGTCGCGAGTGCCTCGACAATGACGGCGGGCACTCCTTCATAATCCGACGACAGGACAAAAACATCGGCTGATTGCAGGGCGGGCACAATCGATTCGACGAACCCCGGCATCGCAACCTGCCGCTCCAGACCAAGCCGCCGGATACGGCGCTCGAGCGCAGGGCGTTCGCTGCCTTCCCCAAAAATCGTCAGGTGATCCGAGGGCGTGGCAATCTTCGCAAACGCATCAATGAGCAATGCGAAGTTCTTCTGCTGCGACAAGCGACCGGCCCCGACGTAACGACGCCCCGGCCCCGTCGCCGACAGACGAGCATGAGCGACAATCGAACGAGCCGAAATCGCAGGGTCGCAAATGATCGAGATACGGCTGTCGGCAACCGCCAGAATATCGGCCATCTCGGCGCGCATCGGCGCGGCCATCCCGATAAAATGGTCGATAAACCGGCTTTGAAAACGGCACCACAGCCGGTACCCCCGGCGAACCGGCGTCGGCATATCATTGCGGACAAGGTCATTACTGATCTTGGCAACAATCGGTGGACATTGTTTGCCCAGGATCAGCTTCAGCGCCACCGCAACAATCGAATATGTGTTCCCGGCACAGAAAAGAACATCGGGCTGGGTCCGGCGTACGAAACGCGGCAGCGAGACAATCATCCAGGTCGTTTCCCAGAACGCCGTCGGAATTCGTCCTGACGACAGCCGATGATAGGGGATGTCCGTCGCCTCCCCGGCCATCGCGCCATCGCCGCGACCCATGACCACCACCGCATCGATACCGGCCGCCAGCCAGGCACGATTCAGGCGCAGCGCCACTCGCTCGACGCCGCCGGGCTCGAAACTATGCAGGAACGTCAGTATTCGCATTCAGGCCAGTAAATCAGCATAGCGCGAGGGCACATGCGTCGATGCAAACCGCGAAAATGTTGCATCTATGCTGCGCAGCAATTCATGCACGGCGACATCGCCCGGATGCACCGCGATCCGCGCCGTCGGCAGTGTCTGGGGGAGCATCCGCGCGGCAGCTGCGACCATCAGCGAGCTGCGGATGCGGCCCGGACTGCGGCTCGCCCATGTAATCACTGGCCCGCGCGCGACGACGTTGCCCGACACGGGTTGCCAGACTTTCATATGGTCCTCGGCCAATGCGAAACCGGCATCGCGCACGGCATCCAGCGCCCCCGGAGAGTAGAGCCACGCCGGCGCAACGAATCCGGCAACCGCTCGTCCGATTACGTCTTCGACAATCTTGCGCCCGTCCGAGATTCTTGCGCTGGCATCCGCTCTGGACAACGCGGAGAACTCCCCCTCGCCTGCCGTCATATGCTTTTGCGCAAAACCCTTTGCCGGTGCATCGTCACGGTGTCGCCAGCCGTGGAGGAATATCTCGACACCCGCATCGGCCCAGCGCCGCAGTTTGCCCTGAAATGCCGGTGCCGCCGACAACGGCGCTTCGTCCCAGTGATCAGGCACGACCAGCATGGCGAACTTTGCCGTGCCGACATGGCGTTCGATGGCATCGACCAATATCTCGACCTGCCCCTCGAACTTGGGGCCGACATCATGGATCGAGGCAAGCAGGCGACGCATCAAACCGCCCTTACAACGGTTGCGCTCTGAAAGTCAGGGCCTATGTCGGGGGATATCTCCCCTGCGATTTAAAAAGGCGTTCCGATGGCGGACTATGATTATGACGTTTTGATCATCGGCAGTGGCCCCGGCGGCTATGTCGCGGCAATCCGCGCAGCGCAATTGGGCCTGAAAACTGCCTGTGTCGAAGGGCGCGAGACTCTGGGCGGAACCTGCCTCAACGTCGGTTGTATTCCCTCGAAGGCATTGCTTCACGCGTCCGAGCTTTACGCAGAAGCGCATTCCGGCGCACTCGCCAAATTCGGCATCGACATATCGGGCACGACGCTGAACCTCGATCAGATGCATGCCGAAAAAGCGCTGGCGGTTAAGGAACTGACCGGCGGCATTGCGTTCCTCTTCAAGAAAAACAAGGTCGACTGGTTATCTGGCTATGGCGCCTTCACTGGCCCCGACACGGTGGAAGTCGCAGGCAAATCATACCGCGCAAAAAATATCGTGATCGCCACCGGATCGTCGGTCACGCCGCTGCTCGGTGTCGATCTGGTGCCTGATGTGGTTGTTGATTCAACCGGCGCGCTCGCCTTGCCCAAAGTGCCCGACCATCTCGTCGTAATCGGCGGCGGCGTGATTGGGCTTGAACTCGGCAGTGTGTGGATGCGGCTGGGCGCGAAGGTTACGGTCGTCGAATATCTCGACCAGATCCTCCCCGGCTTCGACGGCGAAGTCCGCAAGGAATCGGCGAAGATTTTCAAGAAGCAGGGCTTCGATATGAAAACTTCAATGAAAGTCACTGGCGTCACCGTCGAAGGAAAGAGAGCCACCGTCACGCTTGAACCCGCATCAGGCGGCGCGTCCGAAACCATCGCTGCCGATGCCGTCCTCGTCAGTATCGGCCGACGACCCAACACCGACGGCCTTGCACTCGACAAGGCGGGGCTTGCCACCAATGCGCGTGGCCAGATCGAAACCGGCCACCGCTTCGAAACCAATGTTTCCGGCATCTGGGCGATTGGCGACGTTATTCCCGGCCCCATGCTCGCACACAAGGCCGAGGATGAGGGGATCGCCGTCGCCGAAAACATCGCGGGACTGACCGGCATCGTGAATCATGATGTTATCCCCAACGTTGTCTATACCCACCCCGAAATCGCAGGCGTTGGCCTGACCGAAGAGCAGGCAAAGGAAAAGACCGAGATCAAGGTCGGCAAATTCCCATTTGCGGGCAACAGCCGCGCGAAAACAAACCGCGACACCGACGGCTTTGTTAAAGTGATTGCGGATGCAAAGACCGACCGCGTGCTCGGCGTCCACATCATTTCATCACTTGCGGGCACGATGATTGCGGAAGCTGCGCTCGCGATGGAATTCGGAGCCACCTCCGAAGACATCGCCTACACCTGCCACGCCCACCCGACGCATTCCGAAGCATTGAAGGAAGCGGCGATGGGGGTTCAGGGCAAGGCGATCCATATTTGATTACCTACACGCCGCTGTTTGACGCGCTCGACCTGACCGGCATTGCCGTTTTCGCAGCATCGGGCGCGCTGGCGGCAGCGCGGGCGCAGCAGACGCTGGTGACGTTCGCATTCTTTGCGCTGGTTACCGGAGTCGGCGGCGGGACGGTGCGCGACCTGCTGATCGGTGCGCCGGTATTCTGGGTGCATGACTGGCGCGTTCCGGCGGTCTGCCTCGGCACGGCGCTGCTCATCTGGATAACGCCGCGCAAGTTCTGGCGCGGCCGGGCAATCGACTGGTTTGATGCTGTGGGCCTGGCCGTCTATGCTGTGTTCGGCGCAGCCAAGGCGCTCGGCATGGGTGTGCCCGCACTTCCGGCGATTATGATGGGGGTTATCACAGCGTGCGTCGGCGGTATCATCCGCGATGTGCTGGCGGGTGTGCCGTCGATCCTGCTGCGGCCCGAGATTTACGTGACGGCAGCAGCGCTGGCGGCGGCGTTGTTCGTGGTGCTGATCCTCTTCGCTGTCCCGGTGCTGGTGGCGGCGGTCATTGGCGCGGGCGCGGGCTTCACGTTAAGGGCGCTCGCCATCACGCAAGGTCTCTCGATCCCCGGCTATCGCAACTGACGCGGCACCACCCCGATATGCCTTTCGCCGCGCGCGTCCGCCAGTGTCACCTGCCGCTGTCGCTCGGCATAGCTCGCGCGTTGGTCCTCGTCGCGTGCATCATGGCAATGCGGACAGCGCACGCCCTCGAGATAATGCGGTGATGCCTTGTCACCGGCGCTGACCGGCATCCGGCACGCATGGCACAAATCATAAGTGCCCGCCGTCAGCCCCTGCCCGATCGCAACCCGCTGGTCGAAGACAAAGCATTCTCCTCCCCAGCGGCTGT
>JAYUYR010000160.1:0-5415 GCA_043752405.1 Sphingomonas sp.
GCTTCGCGTGTGACTTCGGGACCGATTCCGTCACCGGCAAGGAGCGCGATCATGCTCATAACTGGCCGATAGGGGCAGGGGGGCTGGTCGCGCAAGGACTTGCGACTTATGGCGATGCGAAACCGGATATGGGACGGATGAACGATGAAAATTGCGATGATCGGTGCGGGCTATGTCGGGCTGGTTTCGGGCGCGTGCTTTGCTGATTTCGGGCATGATGTCGTGTGCGTCGATCTGGACCAGGGTAAGATCGATGCGTTGCTTGGCGGGAAAATGCCGATTTACGAGCCTGGCCTTGCGCCACTGGTGACGGGCAATGTCGCGGCGGGGCGGCTGGCGTTTACGACCTCGCTGGCGCAAGCAGTGACGGATGCCGATGCGATTTTCATCGCGGTGGGCACGCCGTCGCGGCGGGGGGATGGCCACGCCGACCTGAGCTACGTGTTCCAGGCAGCGCGTGACATTGGTGCGGTCATCAAAAAGCCGACGGTGGTCGTGACCAAATCGACCGTGCCGGTGGGGACGGGGGACGAAGTCGAACGCATCCTGCGCGAAATTGCGACGGGGGTTGAGGTGGCGGTTGTATCAAACCCCGAATTCCTGCGCGAAGGCGCCGCCATCGGCGATTTCAAACGCCCCGACCGGATCGTCATCGGTTGCGAGGATGCGCGCGCCGAACAGGTGATGCGCGATATCTACCGGCCTTTGTCATTGGGGCAGGCACCGTTGATGTTCACCGGACGGCGCACTGCCGAACTGATCAAGTATGCCGCCAATGCGTTTTTGGCGACCAAGATCACTTTCATCAACGAAATCGCCGACCTGTGCGAAGCGGTGGGCGCGGACGTGAAGGACGTGTCGCGCGGGATTGGGCTCGACAACCGGATCGGATCGAAATTCCTGCACGCCGGACCAGGCTACGGCGGGTCGTGCTTTCCCAAGGATACGCTGGCGCTGCTGAAGACAGCCGACGACCACAGCGTCCCGATGCGGATTGTCGAGGCGACGGCGGCGGTCAATGATTCGCGGAAAAGGGCAATGGGCCGCAAGATCATCGCTGCGATGGGCGGCGAAGTGCGCGGCAAGACCGTTGGCATATTGGGCCTGACGTTCAAGCCGAACACCGACGACATGCGTGATGCGCCTTCGCTCGCGATCGTTCAGGCGCTGATCGATGCGGGGGCAACGGTAAAGGCCTATGACCCCGAAGGGATGGAATCGGCTGCGCCGATGATGCCGACCGTGACAATGTGCGAAAATACTTATGCGGTCGCGGACGGTGCGGATGCGGTGGCGATTGTCACCGAATGGGATGCGTTCCGCGCGCTCGATCTGGGGCGGATGGCCGCCTTGATGAACGAGAAAATTCTGGTCGATCTTCGAAACATTTACGATGCGCGCGACGTTATCCGTTCGGGCTTGACCTATCATGGTGTGGGCCGACCGGTCTGAATGAAACGGGAGTGTTGTATGCGCAGCGCGGTTTTAATGGTTCTCGTGCTCGGCGGGTGTAACATGATCGTGCCGCCCTCGACGGCTCCGGCGACGCCAACGAACATCATGGCTAGACTTTTGTCTGCGGATGGCGTGCCCCGCGGACAGGCGACGCTGCGGCTGGTTGACGGGCGAATGCGCGTGATGGTCGATGCCGTGGGGTTGAGTCCTGGCGCACGCGGGGTGCATGTCCATGAAGTCGGGCGGTGTGACGGACCGGACTTTGCCAGCGCGAAGGGGCATTGGAACCCATCGATGAAGATGCACGGGCGTGACAATCCGATGGGCGCGCATCACGGCGACCTGCCCAATCTGATGATCGGGACTGACGGGCGTGGCTCAGTTGCCATCGATGTGCCGGGATCGGTCGCGGCGCTGCTCGATGCCGATGGCGCGTCGGTCATCATTCATGCCGATGCCGACGATTACAAAACCGACCCGAGCGGTAATTCGGGTGGGCGGATTGCCTGCGGTGTGCTGACCGCGCCTTAAATCGGTTCGCCGGCGGCGCGCGCGCGTTCGAGCATTGTTGCTTCGGCAACCGGAACCCGTGACCACGCCACCCAGATGAGCACGACGGAAATCGGTGCGGCCGCGAGTAGCGCCATGACACCTGTTGCCAAGCTGCCCGTCGCGGTTGAAATCGCGCCCGCCAGATAGGGTCCGAGCGCCAGTCCGATCAGCGTTGTCGCCAGGAAGAAGGTTGCCGTCGCGGTGCCGCGCATCCGTGGCAGGACGAGATCTTGTGTCGTCGCCGCTGCGGCACCCAGCGCCGAACTCGCCAATACGCCCGCAATGAAATTCCAGATGTAGAACATTGCCGTGCTGGTCGTCGTAAAGCCCAATATCGTCGGGATGACGGGCCCGACCGCCCCGATCAGAATGACGAGTAACCGGCCCGACGGATGCTTTTTGCGCCATGCATCGGCGACCTGCCCCCCGATGATCACGCCCAGAAAGCCTGATAACGCGCCCGTGCTGCCGACCCAGAAGCCGGCAACCGACTTCGTTTCACCGAGCACGCGGATCGCATAGGGCGCAGACCAGAAGGATTGCGCATAGGCGTTGAATGCGATCAGGCCATAAGCAATCGCCACGCACAGAAAGGCCGGATTGCGCCAGATCAGCGTGAAGGTCGGCAAGTCGCGCCCTTTGAGGGCGCTGGCCCACGAGAACACGGCGTAAACGCCGATGCCGATGGCGATCCATTGCGGCACGGCGCCAGTGATCCTGATCAGGGTATATGCTATCGTCGCGACCAGCGCGGCAAAGGCAAGATTGATCGCCAGTGCCCGCCCACCGCGCCGTGCGGCGCCGATGAGGGTGAGGGGCGGGATGATTGTCAGCAGCTCGCCCAGAAAATCGGTGAACGGGTTGACGGACGTCTGCGTGACAATGCCGTCTGCGGACCCGCGGATTGGCTCGCGCAGCGTCGCGACAAGGCCAGCGAGCAACAATCCGGGCAGGCCGACTGCCATGAACGCTGCCTGCCAGCCGACCAGCCCCAAGGGGCCACCGCCGGGATAGGCCGCGTTCCACCGCTCGACGATGAGCCCACCGATGAACAGCGATATGCCACCGCCGATGTAAAGCCCCGACGAATAAATCGCGAGCGCCGACGCGCGTTTCTCTTTCGGGAAATAGTCCGAAATCAGCGAATAGGCGCTTGGGCTTGCCGTCGCCTCGCCAATGCCAACGCCCATCCGCGCCACCGCAAGCTGACCAAGATTTTTCGACAGGCCCGAAAATGCCGTCATCGCCGACCATAAAGACAGGCCGATCGTCATCAGGCGAACGCGATTCCAGTTATCTGCCAGCCGCCCCAGCGGAATGCCGAACAACGCATAAAAGACGCCGAACGCCGTCCCGTAAAGAAAGCCCAGCTCTCCATCGCCGATGTTCAGATCGCGCTTGATGTCCTCGGCCAGGATTGAAATGATCTGCCGGTCCACGAAGTTGAAAACATAGACGATCACGAGCACGCCAAGAACGTAATTGGCGTAAGCGCGACTGTGGGCGGGGCTGTCGGCCGGACTGCTGCTCGTCGCGGTGGGCTCGGTCATGGGCATCCTCTTGTTACGGCTTGGCTAATCGAGCCGCAGCCCTTCGACAAGCACCATGTCGTGTTTTGCTTGAAACTTGGCCCGATAGCCCCGATATCGTCTTTGTCCGGCGATGGTCGCCGGGTAGAGGAGTATTTTCGATGGCCAATTGGTCCGATCCCCGTATGACCGCCGGCGCGGCCGCGCCGTCCGTTGGTGCCCGCGACGCCGCTTATGACGCGGGTCTGCGGTCCTACATGTTGTCGGTTTACAACTACATGGCGTCGGCGGTCTTGCTGACAGGTGTGGTTGCGATGTTTTTCGCCAGTTCGGGTCTTGCCGCGCAGGTGCTGAGTACCCCGCTCAAGTGGGTCATCATGCTTGCGCCGCTCGGTTTCGTGATGGCATTAAGCTTTGGCATCAACAAAATGTCGACGGCGACGGCGCAGGCTGTGTTCTGGGCCTTTGCCGTGGTCATGGGCCTGTCGATGTCGTCGATTTTCCTGGTTTACACCGGCGAATCGATCGCGACTGCGTTCTTTGCCACGACGGCGGCGTTCGCGGGATTGAGCCTTTATGGCTACACCACGAAGCGTGACTTGTCGGGCTTCGGCACGTTCCTGATCATGGGCGTGGTTGGCCTGTTCGTCGCAATGTTGCTTAACCTGTGGCTGCAGTCGAGCGTTATGAACCTGGTGATCAGTGCGCTCGGTGTGCTGATTTTCGCAGGTCTGACCGCGTATGACACGCAGCGGATCAAGTCGATGTATGCTTATGTCGCAGGCACCGACATGGTGGGGAAGACCGTGATCATGGGCGCGCTGTCGCTCTATCTCGACTTCATCAACATGTTCCAGTTCCTGCTGAGCTTTCTGGGCTCGCGCGACTAAACTGATATTGCATATAAGAATAGCGGCCCCGGCGGAGCGATCTGCCGGGGCTTTTTTTAACGCCCCTTCGGCATCAGCGCATTGTCGATTTCCTTGGCGCGCAGATAGGCGGGACGTTCGCAGATGCCCGCCCAATAGGCCGCGAACGCGGGGCGCTTTTCGATGCTACCGAACATCAAGCCCCAGCCGATCTGTGACCCGACATAGACATCTGCCGCGCTGAAGCGGTCGCCCGCGATGTAGCGCTTGCCTGCGACAGCCGCTTCGAGGCCGTCCATCGCATGGTCGAAACTGCCATAGCCCGCCATCGCTTCCTTGTCGGGCGGGACGACAAAGCCCAGTGATTTATTGATGATCGCCTGTTCCAGTGGCCCTGCACCAAAGAACATCCAGCGATAATATTCTCCCCGATTTGCGGCGTCGGGGCCCAGGCCGGCGTCGGGAAACGCATCGGCAAGATAGGCACAGATTGCGGCGCATTCAGTGACGACCGTTTCGCCATGCTTGATCGCCGGCACTTTGCCCATCGGGTTTATCGCCAGATAATCGGGCGCTTTCATCGTCGTGCCGTAGTCGAGCAGAACCTGATCGTAAGGCGCGCCCACTTCCTCGAGCATCCAGCGCGCGATTTGGCCGCGCGACATCGGGTTGGTGTAGAATGTGAGGGCGGACATTTATTTTCTCCCTTGACGCGAATCAGTATTTGAGAACATATCATGAACATATGCGTTGGCTAGATCATCAATTTGCTTTTGAAAAAGCCAAGCGTGCGGCCCCAGGCGAGGTCGGCGGCAGCCTTGTCGTAACGGCCCACCGCAGTGTCGTTGTTGAACGCATGGTTGACCCCGGCATAGGTATAGGCATCGACCGACACATTGGCGGCTTTGAGCGCAGTGATCCAGGCGGGAGCTCCGGCGTTCACGCGGTCGTCGATACCGGCGTAATGGAGGAGCAGTGCAGCTTTGACGCTCGCGGCGCGCGCGGGGTCG
>JAYUYR010000161.1:0-5404 GCA_043752405.1 Sphingomonas sp.
CAAAGCGACAAAGCGCCCCTTCACCCGCGCAGGCACTTATGCCAAGCGTTTTGCGGCCAAGGAGGCGTTCTCGAAAGCGGTGGGCACCGGGTTCAAACGTGGCGTGTTCATGAAGGACATCGGCGTCGTTAACGCGCCCTCGGGAGCGCCGACGCTGGCGCTGACCGGAGGGGCCAAAGCACGGCTCGACGCGATGATTCCAGACGGGTATGAGGGGCATATTCATATGACGCTCACCGATGACCACCCATGGGCGCAGGCGTTCGTGATTATCGAAGCTCTTCGGAAAGACCCCAAGTGACTGCTGAAACCGCGACATTGGAGAGCGCCGCCGTGGCCAAGGCCAAGACCAACTGGCTTCACGAGGCGAACGGCATTTTCTGGCTGATCATGGCAGTGCTGGGCTTTCACAGTTTCATCGCCAAGCCCTTTTACATCCCGAGCGAATCGATGGTCCCCGGCCTGCGCGTCGGCGACCGGCTGGTGGTGAGTAAATTCGCTTACGGCTGGTCGTTCGTATCGCCCACGGTGCCGAACCCGGCCGCGATTTTCAGAAGCCTGGTGTTACGCCAGCCCGTCGACAGCTGGAGCACCCAGTTTGCACCGAGCAAAGGCCGCCTGTTCGGCAGTCTTCCCATGCGCGGCGATATCGTGATCGTCACACCGCCGGGCAAATCGGAGGATTATATCAAGCGCGTCGTCGGGATGCCCGGTGATCGGTTCGAGGTGCGCGGCGGGGTCGTCATCATTAATGGTACGCCGGTAAAGCGCGTCGACAAGGGGCTGATGCGGATTCCCGTCGACAGCAACCAGCCGTGCAATGACAACGAGTATCCCGGCGCAATTGTCCGCGACAATGCGGGGAAAAGCTGGTGTCAGCTGCCCGTGTTCCGCGAGACGCTGCCGGGCGGGCGCAGCTACGATACCATCGACCTGGGTTATGACTGGCGGGTCGATGACTTTGCGCCGATTACGATTCCGGCAAACCATGTCTTCCTGATGGGTGACAACCGCGACCGCTCGGCCGACAGCCGTGTGCCGCTTGAAAACCGTGGCCTGGGCGGGTCGGTGCCGTATGAAAATATCGGCGGGCGCGCCGAATTCATCACGTTCTCGTTTGACGGCAACTGGGGTTTCCGCAGCGATCGCGCCGCGACCAGCCTCCACGCCAAGGTCGGCCCATAATGGCCGACGAAAACGTCATTGCCGGCCACCTCGAAAAGCCGGGCCCTAACGAAATGCGTGATCCGGTCATCCGGCACGAGTTGAAACGCGCGGTTGTCTGGGTCGGTGTGGTCGGCGGCGTTGCGTTGATGGTCTTCCTGTCGCAGCCGCTGCTGCTGATTTTCGGTGGCGTTGTCTTTGCGGCCATGCTGGATGGCGGTACGCGGCTTTTAGGGCGCATCCTGCCGATCGGTCGCGGTTGGCGTCTGATGCTTGTGGTCATCGGCGTCATCGCGTTTTTGGGCTGGATCATTTACTTCACCGGCAGCACGCTGGCCGATCAGGCAGAGGCGCTGCGCGTCACCCTTACGACGCAAGTCGAAAAGCTGATTGCCTATGCCAATTCACATCACCTGTTCGACAACGGCATCGACGGTGGACAGGTGACTGAAATCGGCAAGCAAGTCATGGGGTCGATCGGGCGCGTCACATCTGCGGTCGGCACGGTCGTCGGCGCGGTCACCAGCGGGGTGATGATCGTCGTGATCGGCGTCTTCCTCGCCATCGAACCGCGCCTTTATGAACGCGGCGTCGCCTGGATGTTCCCGGTCGACCGGCGCCTGCATCTTTATGCAACGCTTCAGGACATGGGCTTTACGCTGCGCCGCCTGATGGCAGGGCGCTTGCTGGGCATGGCGGTCGAGGGCTTTGGCACATGGATTTTGCTGTCGATCGGCGGCGTGCCGATGGCGGCGTTGCTCGGCATATTAACTGGCCTGTTCGCATTCCTGCCCAATATCGGGTCGATCATATCGGGTGTGCTGATCATCCTCGTCGGCTTTTCGGGCGGGGTCGATATGGGGCTCTATGCGCTCGGCGTTTATCTCGTGGTGCAAATAGTCGATGGTTATCTGATTGTGCCGATGGTCGCCAAGCGCTCGGTCGATCTGGCGCCGGCGTTGATATTGGGCGCACAGCTTTTGTTCGGCGCTGCGTTCGGCTTGCTCGGCCTGATGTTTGCCGATCCGATTGTCGCGATGCTTAAGGTCGGGCTCGAGCATGGATCGAAAGACGCGCAGGCTCGGGCCGAGGAATAAGCGTTGCACAGCCTGCCGATCTTTGTCCGTCTGACCGGCTGCAATGTCATCCTTATCGGCGATGGCGAGGCGGCGGATGCCAAACGGCGGCTGCTCGATCGCGCGGGCGCCGTGGTAGTTGGCGAGGATGCGGTTGCTGCGCTGGCGATTGTCGCCGTCGAAGATGATGGCGATGCCGAGGCTGTTGTTGCCCGCCTGAAAGCGCGCGGCATATTGGTCAATGCCGTTGACCGCGTGGGCTTGTGCGATTTTACCCTGCCCGCGATTGTCGACCGCGATCCGGTTTTGATCGCGATTGGTACCGGCGGCGCATCGGCGGGGCTGGCGAAAGCGCTGCGGCAACGGCTCGAGCTGCTGCTTCCGGCGTCGTTGGCAACGCTGGCCCGGGACTTGTTCGCAGCGCGCGGCCGATTGCGGGTAAAATTTCCCGACGGCACCACGCGGCGGCAGGCGATCGACGCCGCGCTTGGCGAAGGTGGGGTGCTTGACCCCTTTGCCCGCGTCGGCGATGTCGCGACGTGGGTGGCGGGGGACGCCATAGTTATCCCGGACCGAGTCGAAACACTCGTCGTGACATCGGCCGATCCCGACGACCTGACGCTGCAGCAGGCACGGCAACTGGCGTCGGCGTCGAATATCTACCACGCGGCCGATGTGCCCGCCGTTATCCTTGACCGTGCGCGGGCGGATGCAAACCGTATCGCGGGGGAAAAGCCCGATACTGCCGAGCCGGGGCTGACATTAATTGTGACGATCGCCTAACCGCTATTGCGCAGCGCTGTGGCAATCGCGTTGATCGAGAGCTGGATTCCTTCGGCGATGCGCGGGTCGTCCTCACCGCTGCGGTGACGCTTGAGAAGCTCGATCTGCAGAAGATTCAAAGGCTCGATGTAAGGCGTCCGCAAGCGGATCGAGGCATCGAGGGCGGGATTGGCTTCGAGCAGGCGCGACTGGACGGTCACCGACAACAGGCCGTCATGCGACCGCTGCCAGCTATCGCGGATCCGCGCAAATATGGCATCGCCCATTGCCCGGTCCTCGACCAGTTCGGCATAGCGCGCGGCAATTCCCATGTCCGATTTGGCCAGCACCATTTCCATATTTGCCAGAACCGATTGCAGGAAAGGCCAGCCCCCGGCCATCGCTTTCAACAGTCCCTTGTCGGCAAAACCGTCAAACGCTGCGCCGACGCCGTACCAGCCGGGCAACATTACC
The DNA here is from genome assembly GCA_043752405.1 of Sphingomonas sp. Classification (GTDB taxonomy): domain Bacteria; phylum Pseudomonadota; class Alphaproteobacteria; order Sphingomonadales; family Sphingomonadaceae; genus Sphingomonas_O. The sequence continues at coordinate 3,477 of JAYUYR010000161.1, forward strand.
CGCGCCTGCGCCCAGCTGAATACCCAAGGTATGGCGCGCAGATCCTCGATCGCGTCAGATTTGGTCCGGCTGGCGGGGCGCGAGCCGATCTTGAGCGTCGCGATTTCGGCAATCGGCGTCATCTGGCGAAAGAAAGTGCGGAAACCGGGTGTCTCGTAAACCAGGCCGCGATAGGCCTTGAACGCTTCGCCCGAAATCATATCAATCGCTTCGGCAAAACGCCTTGCATCGCCCGCACTGACACCTTCGGGTTCCATGCTGGCGAGGATCGTTGCCGCCGCCATCGCTTCGAGGTTGATTGCCGCGCTTTCGCGGCTGCCATATTTCGCCGCGATGACTTCGCCTTGCTCGGTGATGCGGATGCGGCCCTTGACCGTTCCCGGTGGCTGCGCGCGGATGGCGGCAAAGGCCGAGCCACCGCCGCGCCCGACCGCGCCGCCGCGCCCGTGGAACAGCTGCATCGCCGTCCCCGCCTTTTCGAACACCGGCGCCAGCGCGAGGCTGGCCTGATACAGGCTCCATGTCGACGTCAGATAGCCACCGTCCTTGTTCGAATCCGAATAGCCGACCATCACTTCCTGATGCCCCGCTGCGACGGCAAGCACCACCATTTCGGGCAGCGCGAAGAAGTCGGCCATGATCGCGGGACCGGCTTCCAGGTCGGCGATCGTTTCGAACAGCGGCACGACCATGATGTCGGCCCGGCCCGGCGCGTAGAGGCCGGCTTCCTTCAGCAGGATATAGACTTCGAGCAGGTCCGACACGCTGTCGGCCTTCGAAATGATCGCGCGCGCAATCGCTGCATGACCGTAACGAGCCTTGGCAACCGCTGCGGCGGCGAAGATTGCCATTTCGGACTTGGTTTCGTGGCCGTAGTGCAGGTTCGGTCCCGAGAGCGGGCGCGGGCTGGCCAGTTCTTTGCGCAGGAGCGCCACGCGCGCCGGTTCGTCAAGGCTCTCATAATCAGCTTCGACCCCCGCTGCCTTCAGCAGTTCGGCAACGACCCGCGCATGGACGTCGCTATTTTGGCGCAGGTCGAGCGTCGCCAGATGAAAACCGAACACATCGACCGCGCGGATCAGCCGCCCGAGCGCCCCGCCGGTTGCTAGCGGTCCGGTGCTCAACGCCCGTGCCAGCGCGCGCAGATCGGCGCGGAAAGCCGTTGGGTCGGCGTATGCCTCTCCCTTCAAGGTTGATGGGCGTGGTGGCGTTTTGCCTATCGTTGCTTCGAACGTCGCCGCGAGCCGCGCGTAAATGCCCGACACGGCGCGGCGATAAGGCTCATCGGCACGGCTGAGCGCTGTATCGCCACTCGCTTCGGCTAGCGCGATAACGCTGTCATCGACCGATGCCAGTTCGGTCGAAATCGACAGTTCGGCCCCTAGCGCATGGACCGCATCGAGATAATAGCCCAGCACCGTTTCTGCCGACCGACCCAGCGCCAGATGCAGCGAGTCGGCGACAACATAAGGATTGCCGTCGCGGTCGCCACCGATCCAGCTGCCGACTTTCAGGAACGAAGCGGTGCGATGCCCGAGCGCCCGGTCCCACCGCGCATAAAGCGCCGGCAGGGTCGGCAGGAACACATCGCGGAGCCATGCCAGCGCGTTTTCAACCTCGTCGGCAACATAAAGCCGCTCGCGCCGCAACGGCCGCGTCTGCCATAGCAGGGCAATCTGCCGCGCGATGGCGGCTTCGACTGCATCGCCGTCTTCGGTTTCGGTCGCGCCCGCATCGCGCAATTCCATCAGGTCGGCGATGCGGTTGCGGTGATCGATCATCGATTTGCGCCGCACTTCGGTCGGGTGTGCGGTTAGCACGGGCATGACCAGCGCAGCCCCAAGCATCTCGCACACCGCCGCGCCATTCATGCCATGTTCGCCGAGCTGTGCAGCGACATGCGCGACGTCGGCGCCGGTTTCCACGGC
>JAYUYR010000162.1:0-5391 GCA_043752405.1 Sphingomonas sp.
CACACTGGCTGCGGCTATGAAGTGGGGTGTCGAGCATGAGCTGATGCTCACAATGCCGGTGATCGCCAGGGTTGAGAAGAAGCTCCGATCAGGTCCCAAGGAACTTGAATTCTCAGTTGAGGAAGTCGGTCGGCTCATCACTGCGGCGGCTCGTCGGCCCGATCGTGTCAATGTGCTGCGCTTTATCCTCATTTCGCTCAGCACTCACGGGCGAACGCAAGCAATCCACGAGTTAACCTCAGAGCAGATCAAGAACGGAGTCATCTCATTCAACGTGGCCGGCCGACAGCAGACCGACAAACGGCGCTCGAGGGTCCCTGTAGCGCCGACGCTGACGCCGTGGCTCGCTGGGATCGAGGGACCAATCCTTACCAGCGGTAATGTGATCCGCTCGTTCAAATCCTGCCTAGCCGAAGCCGGGCTGACCGAGGGTTCTCCGAACACGCTACGCCACACGCTGCACACCTATCTGCAGACTGTTGGCGTGCCTCAGGCTCAGATCGACACCGCTGCCGGACACAGCAACGAGTCAGGGTCGGGCAAGAATTACACCCACCTGCGACCCGAGTATCTCAAAGAATTTATCGCGGCCATTGAAGCGTACTGGACCCTGATGGACGAGCATACGACCGGCCATCGCCACCCGAATTTGGTCCCAATTCGGTCCCAAGCCCTCGAAGAGGGAAGCAGTAATGGACCTAAGTCATTGGAAGATATGGTGGAGCCTAGCGGTCTCGAACCGCTGACCTCAACACTGCCAGTGTTGCGCTCTACCAACTGAGCTAAGGCCCCATCCGGATTGTGCGCCTTAAATCAACGCACAATCCGTTGCAACTTGGTCTTTACCGCCAAGTCCTAAATTCAGACTTCCTGTTCGTCGGGGCCGGTATCGACCCCCAGATCGTCGTCGCCGCCCAGATCGACTTCGTCGTCGGGTGACTTTTCGGCGTCTTCGTCGACATCGATGTCCAAATCGTCATCGCCCAGATCGGCGTCGGGGACGGCCGCTTCCTTCTTGGGGGCATCGAACGGCAAGGGCTGTTTCGATTTCAGAATCGATTCGGGAACCCAGATGTTCCCGCACGATATGCAGGTCACAGGATCATCGCTCGTCAGGTCGTAAAAGCGGGCCGCACATTTTGGACAGGTCCGCTTCGTGCCCCATTCAGGCTTAACCATGGGCTTCTTTAGCTCCAGCAAAATAAGGAATATCGAGGGGCGTTCCCTGCGAAGTCGAGCGCCCTTGCCATAGCGAATCGCCGCTGTCAAAGCCGCGTCGCCCATGACTCCTGTTACACACCCCGTCCCGCGCGCCTTTTGTGCATCCGGTCCCTTGAATGGGACCGTCACTGTCCCCGGTGATAAATCGATTTCACACCGGGCGCTGATGCTGTCGGCGCTGGCGGTCGGCGAGTCGGTGATCGTGGGCTTGCTCGAAGGTGAAGACGTTCTTGCCACCGCCGCTGCCCTTCGGGCGATGGGCCCACAGATCGAAAAGCGCGGAGCCGCATGGCATGTCCACGGCGTTGGCGTCGGCGGGCTGCTCCAACCGTCCACCGCGCTCGATATGGGCAATTCGGGGACATCGACACGGCTGCTGATGGGCCTTGTCGCCTCGCACCCGATTACCGCGACGTTCACCGGTGACGCTTCGCTCAGCAAGCGTCCGATGGGCCGTGTTATCGATCCGCTGTCGGCGATGGGCGCTGCGTTCACCGCGAGTCCGGGTGCCAAAAACTCAAAGACCCTGCCGCTGATGGTGCGTGGGATTTGCCCGGCGGTGCCCATTGAATACCGCCTTCCGGTCGCATCGGCGCAGGTGAAATCGGCGATCCTGCTCGCCGCGCTCAACACACCCGGGATCACCCGCGTGATCGAACCCATTGCAACCCGCGACCATAGCGAGCGGATGCTAACGGGGTTCGGCGCGGATCTGACCCGCAATGGCGACGTCATTTCGATCCGCGGTGAGGCCGAACTCACCCCGCAGACGCTGACGGTGCCGGGCGATCCTTCCTCCGCCGCCTTCGCCACTGTCGCCGCCCTGATCGTGCCGGGGTCGCGCGTAACAATCGAAAATGTCGGCATAAACGCGACACGCAACGGGATTTACAACGTGCTGAAGGCGATGGGCGGCGATATCGTCCTCACCAACGAACGCACTGTCGGCGGCGAGCCGGTGGCCGACCTGATCGTCTGCCACTCTCGCCTGTCGGGCATCGAAACATCGCCGGACATCGTGCCCAGCATGGTTGATGAATTCCCGATCCTGTTCATCGCAGCCGCGCTTGCGAAGGGCCGCAGCGTCTTTCGGGGACTCGAAGAACTGCGCGTCAAGGAATCGGACCGCATCGCCGTCATGGCGAACGGCCTGCGCGCCATCGGAGCCAGTGTCGAGGAACTACCCGACGGCCTGATAGTTGACGGACGTGATGGCGATCCATTCCCCGGCGGTGCGACAATCGCAGCCCAGCTCGATCACCGCATCGCCATGAGCTTCGCCATCGCAGGGCTCGTCTCGAAACAGCCCGTGACCATCGACGACATCAGCCCTGTCGCGACGAGCTTTCCGACATTTGAATCCATGCTTGAAGGGCTCGGCGCATGATCGGCTCGCTAGCCGCAGACGTCATTGGCCTGTGCGGAAGCGCGCTTTTTGTTGCCGCGTTCCTCTACGCCAACATCTCACCTGCCATGAACAAGATATTGTTTAATGTTGTCAATCTGATAGGCGCGATACTTCTGTTGATTTCTCTGTCCGTCCACTTCAATCTCGCAGCTTTCGTCCTCGAAGCCGCATGGGCGATCATCGCAATCTTTGGTCTCGTCACCGCGCTCAGGGCAAAAACATCATGATTATCGCCGTCGATGGCCCCGCCGCGTCGGGAAAAGGGACCATTGCCCGCGCCCTCGCCACCCACTTCCTCTTGCCTCATCTCGACACCGGCTTGCTCTATCGCGCCGTCGGCATCTCGGTCCTGCGCCACGGCGGCGACCCGGATCACGAGATCGATGCCCTTCGCGCCTGCGATTTCAGCGACGCGATGCTCGACGATCCCGCCATCCGCAGCGAAGCCGCCTCGCGCGCCGCTTCGGTCGTCTCCACCCATCCAGCGGTGCGCACAGCGCTGCTCGAGCGGCAACGGGCGTTCGCGCAGCGACCCGGCGGCGCGGTGCTCGACGGGCGCGACATCGGCACCGTTATTGCTCCTGAAGCCGAAGCAAAACTCTACGTGACAGCAAGCGCCGAAGTCCGTGCGCAACGCCGCTATGACGAACTCGTCGGCGGCGGCGCCCGCATCACTTTCGACCATGTCCTCGCCGATATTCACAGCCGCGACACGCGCGATTCGGAACGGGCTACGGCACCGCTCACACGTGCTCTGGATGCAGACTTGCTGGATACGAGCGATGTCGCTATAACTGACAGCGTTCGTCAAGCAATCGACTTGGTGGAAGCTCGGGTCAAACCATGACGCGCGTTGGCTTGCAGGTCGCGCTTTTGTGTTTTTCACCTTCCCCAACCTATTGCGGCCACGGACGCCGCTTTGACATCCGGTCGTTGCGGCACCTTCGGTCAAAGACCGCCGGATACAACCGGCCGGCCGGAAACATGAATAGCAGGATCTAGATCTCTATGGCCACAATGGCACATCCCACGCGCGACGATTTCGCCGCACTTCTCGAAGAAACAATTGGAGCCGACGGCGGCTTTGAAGGCAAGGTGGTCAAAGGGACCGTCACGGCCATTGAAAACGACATGGCCGTCATTGACGTCGGGCTGAAATCCGAAGGCCGCGTTTCGCTCCGCGAATTCGCAGCGCCCGGGCAAAAAGCCGATCTGAACGTCGGCGACATCGTCGAAGTCTATGTCGACCGCGTCGAGAACATGCATGGCGAAGCGATGCTCAGCCGCGACCGCGCCCGCCGCGAAGCCGCTTGGGATACGCTCGAAGCGGAATTTGAAAAGTCCGCCCGCGTCGACGGCGTCATCTTTGGCCGCGTGAAGGGCGGCTTTACGGTCGACCTTTCGGGTGCTGTGGCGTTCCTGCCCGGCTCGCAAGTCGACATCCGCCCCGTCCGCGACGTGACCCCGCTGATGGACATCGTCCAGCCATTCCAGATCCTGAAAATGGACCGCAAGCGCGGCAACATTGTTGTTTCGCGCCGCGCGATCCTCGAGGAAAGCCGTGCTGAAGCCCGCACCGGCCTTATCTCTACATTGGTCGAAGGGCAGATCATTGACGGCATCGTCAAGAATATCACTGATTATGGCGCATTTGTAGACTTGGGCGGCATCGATGGCCTGCTCCATGTTACTGACATGAGCTACAAGCGGATCAACCACCCGTCCGAAGCGATCGCCATTGGCGACTCGGTCAAAGTTCAGATCATCCGCATCAACAAGGATACGCAGCGCATTTCGCTCGGCATGAAGCAGCTTGAAAGCGATCCGTGGGATGGGGCCGAGGCCAAATATCCGATTGGTGCCAAACTGTCGGGCCGCGTCACGAACATTACTGAATATGGTGCGTTCGTTGAACTTGAGCCGGGCATCGAAGGCCTTGTCCATGTCAGCGAAATGAGCTGGACCAAGAAGAACGTCCACCCCGGCAAGATCGTTTCGACGAGCCAGGAAGTCGACGTCATCGTCCTCGAAGTCGACAATGAAAAGCGTCGTGTGTCACTTGGCCTCAAGCAGGCGATCTCGAATCCGTGGGAACAGTTTGCTGCCGATCACCCGGTCGGTTCGCAGGTCGAAGGCGAAGTCAAGAACGCCACTGAATTCGGTCTGTTCATTGGTCTCGATGGCGACGTCGATGGCATGGTCCACATGTCAGACATCGCCTGGGGCATTTCGGGTGAAGACGCACTTAACCTTCACCGCAAGGGCGAAACGGTTGCTGCCGTTGTGCTCGACATCGATGTCGAAAAGGAGCGCATCTCGCTTGGCATGAAGCAGATGGAAAAGGGTGCCCCTGTCGTCGGTTCGGCCGGCGCGGGTTCGGGGCTTGCCAAGAACGCCATCGTCACCGTGACTGTTCTCGAAGTCCGTGATGGCGGCCTCGAAGTGCAAGCGGGCGAGGACGGCGCAACGGGATTCGTCAAGCGCGCCGACCTTGGCCGCGACCGCGACGAGCAGCGCCCTGAACGTTATCAGGTCGGGCAAAAATTCGATGCGATGGTTATTGGCTTCGATCGGTCGAAAAAACCAAACTTCTCGGTCAAGGCGATGCAAATGGCCGAAGAGAAACAAGCGGTCCAGCAATATGGATCGTCCGATTCGGGTGCGTCATTGGGCGATATTCTTGGTGAAGCGCTCAAAGCTCGTGAAGAAAAGAAATAATTGTCTTTAACTGTTTCGCAGCGCAGTGTTTATAAGTTGAACTC
>JAYUYR010000163.1:0-5387 GCA_043752405.1 Sphingomonas sp.
TCGAGTTCCTGCGGGCTGCGGTCGGCGCTGATGATCAGGCGACGCCCGCCGCGCATCAGTTCGTCGATGGTATAGAGAAACTCTTCCTGCGTCGTTTCCTTGCCCGCAATGAACTGGAAATCGTCGATCAGCAGAATGTCTACCGAACGCAACCGTTCCTTGAAGGCCATCGTATCCTTCGCGCGCATTGCATTCACGAAATCGATCATGAAACGCTCTGCGGACATCGCCAGAGCGCGGGCTTGCGGTTTGCGCGCGGTGTAGCCGTGACCGATGGCATGAAGCAGGTGCGTCTTGCCCTGCCCCGTCGGCCCGTAAACGAACAGCGGGTTGAACCGCATCGGCCCGCCCTCGGCGATCGCGCGCGCTGCATTGCAGGCAATGCGGTTCGACTGGCCTACAACGAAATTGTCGAACGTGAACTTCGGGTCAAAGCGAAAGCGCGGTGCAGCGGGCTCCACGGGAACAGCCTCGACCAGTGCGGCGATGGGCTCGATCCGTTCGCCGGGCGTGTCGTCAGCAGAGACCTTGACAATCCGGACATCGGGCAGCGCATTGCGCCACGCCAGTGTCAGCCGCTCGGCATAGTTGCTCGACACCCAATTCGCCATGAACGCCGACGGCAGAACCAGTGTAACTGACTGCTCGACCGCGCAATAGTCACCAAGGACAATCCGCCCGAGCCATCGATCGAAGCTGCGCGCACCGACATCACGACGCAGGCCGTCGCGCACAGCGGTCCATGCCGCTGTCAACAGGGCGTTTGCTTCCTTATCGATGACCGTTCCTCGTTCCACGCAACCTCCCCCGTCGCAAAGTTTGCCACGCTATCCTCAAGGACCGAATCTGTAGATTCTACGCCTATCAAACACGCTCGTGTTCAACATGTTTCCGGCGCAGTCGTCAGGCCGATCCACAGAAGCGATTCGCTTGCGTGCCTCGCCACTTTTTTGGGCTGAAGATTGGGGGTACGCAAGCATCGCGCCTGCAAAAAAAATGAAATAATCACGTTGACATCGACAAGCGGCGCAAAACTGCGGATGATTCCATTTTATGACAGTTTTACGCCAATATTTGCTGACATACCGGATCAGCGATTGGCGAATCGCGGGAAACATTAGACTTTTTTCTGTCACCGACCTGCAACGAAAAAAGGGTCCGCTGACAGTTTTGTCAGCAGACCCTTTTTCAAAGCCATAAGGCAATCAATTCAACCGAGCGCAGCGACTCGTTTGGTCAGACGCGCGAATTTCCGTGCGACGGTATTCTTGTGCATCACACCCTTGGCCACGCCGCGCGCCATTTCGGGCTGTGCTGCATGAAGGGCTTCGGCGGCTGCCGATTTGTCGCCCGATGCCAGCGCCAGTTCGACCTTCTTCACGAATGTCCGGATGCGACCGACACGGTTGCCGTTGATTTCGGCGCGCCGGTCATTGCGGCGGATACGCTTTTTTGCTTGCGGCGTGTTCGCCATGAAAAAACCTCGACTTGCTGTAAAATAAAAAAGCGGCGCGATTCGCTCGCACCGTTCGGATGTGGCGCATAGCGGGGGTGTGGGAGAAGGTCAACGCTGGCACGTCCGGCACCAGAATGTCGAACGGCCGCTATCGATACGACGTTCCACTGTGCCGCCGCACGGGCAGGTTTCGCCCGCCAATCCATAGACCCGCCATTGCTTGGCGAAATAGCCGAGCTGACCATCGGGACGGACATAATCGCGCAACGATGAACCACCGGCAGTGATCGCTGCCGACAGCACGGCCCGAATCGCCGTGACAAGTTCTTCCAGACGCGGCTTCGATACCCGCCCTGCCGCAAGCGTTGGCGCGATACCTGCCATGTTGAGCGCCTCGCACACATAGATGTTGCCGAGACCCGCAACGACACGCTGGTCGAGCAGCAGCGCCTTGATTGGCGCGACCCGCGCGGCAAAGATGTGTTTTAGATGCGCCGCATGAAAGTCCGGCCCCAGCGGTTCGGGACCGAGAGCGGCAAACGGCGGCCACGCATCGCGCGCTTCGGTATCAACCAAATCGAGCGACCCGAACCGCCGCGGATCGCAGAGCGCCAGCACCCGCCCCGCATCCGTCTCCAAAACCAGATGGTCATGCACCCCGATGACATCGGCATCGACCCGCCAGCGCCCCGACATGCCGAGGTGAAAGATCATGCTGTCACCGCGGTCCGTTTCGATGATGCCATATTTCGCGCGGCGACTTAGCCCGGTCACCCGCGCCCCCGTCATCCTCTGGCGCAGGTCTACGGGAATGGCGCGGCGCAGATCGGGGCGGCGCACGTCGACGCGCGTAAGGACAGCGCCGAGCAGCGCAGGTTCAAGTCCGCGCACAGTTGTTTCGACTTCAGGAAGCTCAGGCACAAAAAACGGCTAGGATGCGTTTGCGGGTCCAGCAACCCCCCGCTAGAGCGAATGCATGAGCGAAACCGTATCTTTCGGCTACGAACAAGTAGCACCCCAGGAAAAAACTGCCCGCGTCGGCGACGTTTTCACCAGCGTCGCGCAGAATTATGACCGGATGAACGATGCTATGTCGGCGGGGATGCACCGGCTGTGGAAAGACCGCTTCGTCAAACGCGTCAAGCCGCGCGCGGGCGAATACATCCTCGATATGGCGGGCGGCACCGGCGACATCGCGTTCCGGATGGCTCCCTACGGCGCAGCAATCACAGTTGCAGACATCAATGCCGACATGCTGGCGGTGGGGATCGACCGCGCGGCCGATCGGGGGATTTCCGGCCTGGTGTGGACCGAAGCCAATGCCGAGACACTGATCTTCCCCGACAAGAGCTTCGACGCTTACACCATCGCATTCGGCATCCGTAACGTCACCGACATCCCCAAAGCATTGCTTGAGGCACACCGCGTCCTGAAACGCGGCGGGCGATTTTTCTGCCTTGAGTTTTCAACGACGGTCTGGCCCGGCTTCGGCGACATCTACGACGCTTACTCGCACAAAGTCGTACCGAAGATCGGCCAGATGATCGCAGGCGACGAGGACAGCTATCGTTACCTGATCGAATCAATCCGCCGCTTTCCCGATATGCCGACATTCGAAGGCATGATCGCCGATGCCGGTTTCGTGCAGACCAAGGTCGAGCCAATGCTCGGCGGACTTGTCGCCATCCACAGCGGCTGGAAAATTTGACCCGGCCGGTAACGCATATCTGGCGCCTGATGAAATGGGCGCGGACGTTGGCGCGGCATGGCGCGCTGACGGGGATCGAGCGCGATCCGCTGACGCCGCCTCCCGTCAAGCGCCTGATCCGCATTGCCCGCTTCGGCGCGCGTGTACCCAAACAACCTGCGTATGCTGATGCGTTTCAAGCGATCGGTCCTGCCGCCATCAAGCTCGGACAGGCGCTTGCGACGCGCCCCGATCTGGTCGGCGAATTTGCCGCGAACGACTTGTTACGGCTTCAGGACCGCCTGCCCCCGCTGCCGTTCCCGATCATCAAGGCCGCCATCGAACGCGGCCTCGCGCGCCCTGTCGAGGATTTTTTCACGAGTATCGAGGAAGATCCCGTCGGTGCCGCTTCCATCGCCCAAGTCCACCGCGCGGTCACGACCGAAGGCACGACGGTGGCAATCAAGGTCATCCGTCCCGGCGTCGAGAAAGACTTTGCCGACGCACTCGAAACCTATGAATGGGCCGCCGCGCATGTGGAGGCTATGGGCGGTGAGTTTGCCCGCCTGCGCCCGCGCCTGACCATCGCCACGTTCCGCCAATGGACATTGCGCGAGCTCGACCTGCGGCGCGAGGCCGCCTCGGCATCCGAACTTGCCGCCGCGATGACTGCCGAACCCGGATTCCTGATCCCGGGCATCGACTGGCGGCGCACGTCGCGCACCGTCCTGACGCTCGAATGGATCGACGGGATCAAGCTGTCGGACATTGCCGCACTTGATGCTGCAGGGATCGACCGCAAGCGGCTCGCCGAAGTCCTCGTCCGCGGTTTCCTGCGTCAGGCGATTTCGGAAGGCTTCTTCCACGCCGACATGCACCAGGGCAATCTGATGGCGCGTCCGAATGGTGATCTCATCGCCATCGATTTCGGCATCATGGGCCGCATCGACCGCAAGGCTCGGCGCTGGCTTGCCGAAATCCTGTTTGGCCTCATCACCGGCAATTATCGCCGCGTTGCCGAAATCCATTTCGAAGCGCAATATGTCCCCGCACACCACAATGTCGCCGAATTTGCGACCGCCTTGCGCAGTGTCGGCGAGCCGATGCGCGGGTTGCCGGTCAAGGATATGTCAGTCGGCAACATGCTCGACAGCCTGTTCGCCATAACGCGTGATTTCGACATGGTGACGCAGCCGCACCTGCTGCTCCTGCAAAAGACGATGGTAATGGTCGAAGGCGTCGCCTCTGCGCTCGATCCCGACATCAACATGTGGGAAACCGCCGCGCCTTTCGTCCGCGACTGGCTGCGCGGCGAACTCGGCCCCGAAGCAATGGCGGCGGACAGCATTGTCGAAAACCTGCGCACGCTTTCGCGCATTCCCGATCTCGTTCGCCGGATCGAGGAGCGCTACCCGCAAAAGGGCGCCGCACCAGCATCGCCGCCGCTTGCCGACATCACGCTGATGGGATCGGGTGGACGCGGCGCATGGCGCTATGGACTGACAGCCATCGTCGCCGCGCTGGCTGGCGCAGGCGCGTTCTGGGCCTTAAGCTAGCGTCATGCAGGGCAAACGCATCCTCTTGATCATAAGCGGCGGGATTGCAGCCTATAAAACCGCCGAGCTTATCCGCCTGTTCCGCCGCGCCGACATGCCGGTGCGGTGTGTGCTGACCGAAGCAGGCGCGAAGTTCATGACGCCGATGACGCTTGCGGCGCTCAGTGAACAGCCCGTCGTCGATACATTGTGGGATCTGGAACGTGAATCGAAGATCGGCCATATCGCACTCAGCCGCGACGCCGATCTTGTGGTCATCGCCCCCGCAACCGCAAATATCCTCGCCAAAATGGCAACGGGCATTGCTGACGATCTTGCGACTACATTGCTGCTTGCGACAGACAAGCCCGTGCTTGCCGCACCCGCGATGAATGTGCGCATGTGGCAACACGCCGCGACACGCCGCAATGTCGCTCTACTTCGCCAAGATGGCATAACGGTGATGGAGCCGGAGGAAGGCGCGATGGCTTGCGGCGAATATGGGCCCGGCCGCTTGCCCCATGTCGACGTCATTTTCGCGGCGGCGCTCGAACGCCTTCAGAGGTGAACTTGCACGTCATCGTCACGGCTGGGCCCACGCATGAGCCGATCGATCCCGTCCGCTACATTGCCAACCGCTCGTCGGGCAAACAGGGTTTCGCCATCGCCGCCGCGCTCGCCGCAAAAGGCGCACGGGTCACGCTGATCG
>JAYUYR010000164.1:0-5385 GCA_043752405.1 Sphingomonas sp.
CTGGGTGCCGGATAGCAGTTGACGAGATAGGCGATGCGCAAGCGGTGAATGCCCCTGTTCGATGCTGCGGTTAGCCGCTCAGTCGGCTTTTGCGAAGAGCGCTTCGAAAAGTGGCCGCGCCGCGCTGACGGGCAGGCCGTCCTTCGAATGGATCATGACGGCGATATTGTCGGGTTCGATCGCATCGAAATAGGCCTTTAAGCCCGCTTGTGACGACAGATCATAGTCCCACGGTTGCTTGACCAGTGCACGGGTCGACGGCGCATGGTGCGACGCATCGTAGCCCAGCACCTGACGAATATAGATGCCGTAGAGGATATATTCCGAAAACGTCCGCTGGCGGGCAATGGCGATTTGCCACGGGAGGCCGGTTGTGCGTTCGATAAGTGCGTGCAGCGCCACGATATGTTCGCGTCGCCAGGCGATTAGATTGCCGACGTGGCCGCGAAGAGGAGGTTGAGCCTTCAGACGGAGAATTTTGGTCGCAACGCCGGTCCAGGTCGGGACCATCCCGGCGCAATAATCGACATCGAGCAAGCCGGTTTTACCATCGACAAGGAAGTTATCGACTGTGAACGGGCGCACGAAGGTCGTGTCCGAATCAGTCATGACGAGGATGTCTTCGGGCAAAAGCTTGACTGCAGCCAGTTTATAGACCTGTTGGCTGATCCAACCGCGCATTGGCAGCGCGCGCCAGTTATACCAGCTGCTTCCCTTCCACGGGATGCGGATGAAGCGTTTGTCGATGATGCTTTCGGCTTCGATCAAAATTGTCCGGGCGCTTGCCAGATGAGCGAACACGGGCATGTCGGCGCGGTCGACAATGATGTAATGTTTGAACGTCGGACCAAAGCGGTCGAGCGATTCCACCAGCAATGCGCAGCGTTCCATATCGGGCGGGTAGGAAGGCGTGACAAAAGCGAGCGTGGGGGCAAGTGCGGGCGTCATTTATATTCGACCAATTCCGTCTTGCCGAGCATATGATGCCGGACAAAACGCAGGACGCCAATAAAATTTGCAAATTTAGCGAGTATGCCAAAGCCAGCCAGTTTGAGCGCCAAGATCGGTGCCGTCCCGCCGCTTCGGTAATGCGCCGTCATGCGGGCCGAAAGCAAAGCATAGCCGGCCAACAGCAATAGCGAGAGGCCGCGCGTGAATGGCAACAGCATGATCGCCGCCACCGGCAGCGCCCCGCCCCAGAAAATCGTGCTCCAATATTGTCGCCGACAATCCTGAAGCCGCGATGTTCCGTGCAGGCGATAGCGATGGGCGAGCGCGTGGCCGCCCCGAACCGCGCGTTGCCACCATTGCCTGAAACGGACGATGTCTGCGCGGTGCGTGGCCATGTGCGCATCGATCCGTATGGCATCACGCCCCGCGAGCGACAGGCGGACAGCAAATTCGGGGTCTTCGCCTGCAATCATTGTCGGATTGAACCCGCCGACACGGCGAAAATCATTCGTCCGCACCAGCATGATGCCGCCGAAACTGTTGAAATCGGTGATTTTACCGGTGTGTGCCGCCCATTCGACACTGCACATGCGCGCATAGATCGACGTGTCGGGGTTTGCCTCGGTCAGGTGGCCGACGATGATCGCGCAAGACGGATCGACGTCCATAACGGCCACCGCAGCGGCGACAAAACCCACAGCCAGCTGGCAATCACCGTCGAGGAACATGACATAGTTTAGGTCAGGGTGCGTGCCGAGTAGCGCATCAAAGCCTTCGTTGCGTGCGCGTGCAGCGGTGAAGGGGCGCCCGGGGTCGAGTTCGACCACCTGAGCCTGAGCCGTGCGCGCGACGGCCACACTGGTATCGTGTGATCCGCTGTCGACGTAAACCATCGGTATTCCGGCGCCGGCGACCGATGCGAGGGCAGCCGGAAGCCGTGCCGCTTCGTTGCGACCAATGATGACACATCCTGCGGTCATGACGCACGGTGCCATGCTGGCAGCACGCCCGGTGGGTCATCCCAGTTGGTGATGGCGGGTGTGTTGTCGATAAGGCTGGCCGATATGCCGTGGCGGTGCATCCCGATGCGCTCGGCATGAGCGGAGGGGCGGTCTTTTAATATTCCCAGGCGCTTGACCATCCTCAACACGCGGTTCCCCGCCAGCCAGGCGAGCGTTGCATTGCGTGCACCTGTCGCGCCGTAAGCCGTTGTGAAAAAACGCCGTCGAGACGCAAACATATAGTCGGGAATGCTCGCGCGTTCGTGCAGTTCGGCACCTGTCATGCCGGTTGCGGCACCACCGATATGCAGGACGCGGCTGTCGGGCGCGAAACGCACGGTCCATCCGGCGCGGGTCAGGCGGTGCATGAGTTCGACTTCCTCGAAATACAGGAAGAACCCGGTGTCGAACAAGCCGACTGCGCGCAGGGCTTCGGCGCGGAGCATGACGCTGGCGCCCGTTACCCAGTCGACTTCGGCGGGGCCGTCGGGGCGGAGGATGCCTTCGGGCAAGCCGAGTGCCTTGCCGACGCGGTTCATCTGGCACCCGCGAAAAAATTCACGCGCGACCGACGGGTAGCGGAAGGCACAGCCCGCCTTTGACCCGTCACCGCCCAGGAGCTGGCTGCCCGCTGCGGCGCAACGGGCATGCGCCATCATCGTTTCGCGCAGGGCGACGACGGCGCCGGGCATGATCACGGCATCGGGGTTGAGCAGGTGGACGAACGCAGGCGGATCGTCGCTTTGCAACAGCCGTAACATTGCCTGATTATTCGCCCAGCCGAACCCGCCGTTGAAATCGAGCGCGAGTAGTTCGACCCAATCATAAGCTGACAATCCGGCGCGAAGGGCGTCTGCTGAGCCATCGCCCGACCCGCCATCGACGACCACGACGCGCAAATCGGGCATGGTGACCCGCTCGATTGCCAAGGTCCGCACACTGGCCAGCGTCATTTCGGGCGTGCGGTAATTGACGATAACGATGGCGACGGAATCGTTCACGTGGCGACCGCCGCGATGATACGTTCCACGCCGTGTCGCCAGCCCCAGTGGGCGGACAGCGCAAGATTGCTTGAGCGGATCTGTGCCCTGTTCTTGGCTGCGAAGCGCGCGATTGAGCTTGCCCGATCAGCGGCATCGCCGGTCGCGTAAAGCTCGTTCATCGACCCGCCCAGTCGCGTCACCACATATCGTCCCTTGGTTGTCATCGCCGTGCGACTACGCGTGGGCTTAGCTTTGCGCACAGCAGTGCGCCAGCCTGTTTAATGGTTACCGGCATTGACGGCACGACGATGGCGGTTAAGGCCCTAGGCGATGACGACAATATCCCTTCGATCTTGCAGCAGCCTGGGGCAACGCGGGTGGCTTGGAACATAAAACGTTGTATATGATAGCTTGCATTATTTTTGGTGTGCTAAGTTTTTATCTTTTGGAGAAGGCGCTGCGGAAACTTTTAAATATAAAAACAGATAGCCGACGCTGTGTGCCGTCTCTCGTTCCCTCCAAGCTCACGATTAGGAAAGCAAACGTAGAGCAACAGCTTGTGGGCGTTGCACATGGAAGTTAGAAGCTGGTCGGCAACTACCCTCAACGGTAAGGGGCTGCGTTGCTGATTTTCTGGCTTAATGGTGGACGCATTGGATAGAAGGTTAACGTCAGACTCTTCGTGATACCAAATACGTTCAGGCAACCACGAAATGACGAGAGAGCCTGTGTCGACAGGTAGATAAAATCGGGTATGCCGCCTGTCATGTGCGCACAGGCCCATAATAAACTTAGATATGGGCGCATCCCAGGTCATGTCGGTGACCAGCGGTGCTAGGAGATTCGGCCGTGAAAAACATGTTACGCTGGTTCGTCCACTGGACGCTGAGGCGACTGCCCTTGAAAAGCGGCGTTACCGCAATTGCGTACAGTCGCTTTATGCTTTGGCTGATTGCCGATTTGCCGGACCCCACGATGACACGGTTGCGCGATGGTACACCGATTGCCACGTCGCCCGGCGACCACGATGGTAGCATTCTCTACCTGTTCGGCACGAACGATCCCAAAGTTGCCCTCACGACCGAAGCATTGCTCGAGCCGGGTGACGTTTTCCTCGACATCGGGGCTAATTATGCCTCTATCGGCTTTGCGGCGGCTCGTGTGGTTGGCGATTCCGGCATGGTTCATCTCTTTGAGCCACAACGTAAACTCGGCCAGCGAATTTCGGACGCTATACGAGCCGGCCGCTTTAGGAACGTGACGTTGCACCCGGTCGGGCTGCTCGACGTCGATGGTAGCTTTGAATTGCGGTCGCCGCACGACCATTCGGGCAGCGCTAGCTTTGCGAACTCCGGCAATGACAGCCATTTTAACGCCAGCGAAACCTGCACGGTCAAGGCCATTGCATCCTGTGTGGGGCCGCTGGTTGCAGGTCGCTCGTTTGCTGCCAAAGTTGACGTCGAAGGCGCCGAACCCCGGATTCTTCCGTGGCTGCTCGGTCAGCCGAACCTGCGCTTTATAATATTCGAAGCATCTAACAATACCCGAGAACTTTACGACGATGTTCGTGCCCGGGGAATTCTGCTATATGGACTCCGGCGGCACCCGCTGTTTATGCGATATCAACGCATCGATACCATCGACGAAATGCATCAATTCCATGATGTCGTAGCGGTCAATACTAATCGGCCTGGGCCAGCGAACATCGGTCGTCGGCAATTAGTGGCACTATTGCGGGCAAAGTAGTCACTTTTAACATATCATCATCGATGGTTCGAACGATCTCGCGCAAATTAAATAAAATTGATGTCGATTTATATGTTGAGCCAACAAATATTGGCCTCGACGCAAAGTCTGACGTTATCCCCCTCGCAATACCGACAGCTTGATGCTTGATTGTATTCCATTTGGCGTAGTTTAATTTGACCCGGCCATGTTATTAGTCATGCAAACTTCGAATACCTATCAGCGATTCGCGAAACCTGCTCCTGACAATAATCGACTTCCGGATTACTCATAGGCACAAGTTAGAGTGTTGAGACCAGATGTTTGCGTAGGGCTGCAATGATCAATCGACGGCACGATGACTCATTATTCTCCGGGTTTTTAGGAGCGGATTCAGTTCACGCGCTCGTAGCTTAACTAACGTCGAGGGTGAGGCATGATTGATGTAGACAAGCGAACCCATATTGCTTCAGTTCACCGTCAACATGTCGTTAAAGCACTTTGTAAGCTATCAACCCTAATCATCTCAGTTCGAATGTCGCCTTACTGACCCCAACGAGTGCACTGATCCACCAGCTAGGCTTTTTCGTAAGTCACCAGTTCCAAAGGTCGACATAACTTCCTAATCTAGGGTCAGGACTCATTGATCAAAGCCAGAAGATGATGGTGGCAGCGATGCAGATGGCGGACATGCAGGTGTGGGCGCATCGGTCGTAGCGGGTATG
>JAYUYR010000165.1:0-5374 GCA_043752405.1 Sphingomonas sp.
GGTCCTCCTCCTCTCGGTCGACAGCCCCGTCCCCGAACCTGTCTCGTGGCAGCTCTGCAACCTCCCCGGCGTCCGCCGCGTGAAGACGTTGAAGTTCGCGTGAAAAAGGGGAATGGGGGGCAGCGATGACTATGCTCCCCCCCGGCCTCCTCCCCGAAGGACTGCGTGATCAGCTTCCGGGCGAAGCGGCAGCACTGGCGCGGACAGTACGCGCGTTGCTAGATAGTGTGGAGGCGCGCGGCTATGATCGCGTGTCGCCGCCACTGGTCGAATATGAGGAATCACTCGCCGCGCGGCTGAAATCATCACGCACCGATCTCGCGCGCTTCGTCGATCCGCTGTCTCAGCGGACACTCGCGATCCGCCCCGATATCACACCGCAAATTGCGCGAATTGTCTCGACGCAGCTTGCGAACGTCCCCCGCCCGCTGCGCCTCGCTTATGCCGGGCCGGTCCTCAAACTCGGAGCGTCGCAACTCAATCCGCAACGCGAAACGATGCAGGTCGGCGCTGAACTCGTCGGTAGCGACAGCGTCGACGCTGCCTGCGAAATCGTCGGCATTGCGGTCGCCGCGCTGGCCGCGGCGGGCATCACGGGCCTGACGGTCGACCTGACTCTACCCGATCTTGTCCAGACGATTGCCGGGCTGGTCCTGACGCCTGAACAGATCACCGAACTCGACCTGCTTCTTGATATGAAGGATGCCGGACGGCTCACCAGCGCCGGTTATGCCCATTGGCTTCCCCTCATCGCCGCGACCGGCCCCGTCGAACCGGCGCTCGCAGCGCTGCGCAAATTCGACCATGCCGGGCTGATGACCTCGCGCATTGACGGCATTGAAGCCATCGCAAAATCGCTCGACGGCGTCCGCGTCACGCTCGACCCGACCGAGCGCCACGGCTTTGAATATCAAAGCTGGTTTGGCTTTTCTCTATTCGTCGCGGGCGCATCGGGCGTGGTCGGGCGTGGCGGCAGCTATGCGATCATTCATCCTGACGGCCACGATGAGCCCGCCACCGGCTTTTCGGTCTTCCCCGACGCACTGAGCGCCTAGGCGATGACGGTTTCCGGTGCGCTCGACGGCATCAAGGTCCTCGATCTCTCGCGCATCCTCGCCGGACCGTGGGCGGCACAGACGCTTGCCGATCTGGGCGCTGACGTCATCAAGGTCGAACGCCCCGACGGCGGCGACGATACGCGTAGCTGGGGCCCGCCGTGGCTCAACGACACCGACGGCAATCCGTCCACCGATTCGGCTTACTACCTCGCTGCCAATCGCAACAAACGCGCGATCACCATTGATTTCACACAAAGCGAGGGGCAAGCCGTCATCCGCGCACTTGCAGCGCAAAGCGACATCCTGATCGAGAATTACAAGCTCGGCGGCCTTGCCAAATACGGCCTTGATTATGACACGCTGAGCGCCGTCAATCCGCGCCTGATCTACTGCTCGATCACCGGCTTCGGCCAGACTGGTCCCTATGCCGCGCGGCCCGGTTACGACCTGTTGCTTCAGGCAATGGGCGGCTTGATGAGCATTACCGGCGAACGCGATGACCATCCCGGCGGCGGGCCGCAGCGTGTCGGCGTCGCCGTCATTGACCTGATGACTGGCATGTACAGCAGCGTCGGGATCCTCGCCGCGCTTGCCGCACGAACTCGCACCGGACGTGGGCAGTATCTCGACGTTGCACTCCTCGATGTCGCGACGGCCATGCTCGCCAATCAGGGGATGAATTACCTGACCACGGGGATCAGCCCGGTGCGCACCGGCAATGCGCACCCCAATATCGTCCCCTATCAGGATGTGCCTACAGCAGACGGCGCGATGATCCTTGCTGTGGGCAATGATGGCCAGTTTGCCCGATTTTGCAAAGTTCTTGGCGCGCCGGAATGGGCCGAGGACGCGCGTTTCAGGACTAATCCCGCGCGCATCGAAAACAGGGCTATTTTGATCGACATGATCCGTGCGCGCACGGTGAGCCGCCCGACGCACGAATGGATCGCCGCGCTCGAGGCGGTCAACATTCCCTGCGGACCGATCAACAGCATCGCCGACGTCTTCGCCGACGGCCAGGTCCAGTCGCGGGACTTGCGACAATCGCTCGACCATGTCTCGGCTGGACCTACGCCGACCATCGCCAGCCCGCTGCGCCTGTCCGACACCCCCGTTACCTATCGTAACGCGCCGCCCGTTCTCGGCCAGCATACACACGACGTGCTCGGGGAGTTGGGCCTAAGCGCCGATGCGATTGCCGCGCTCGCGGCAAAAAACATTATTTAGGCAGAAGTGGAGCGATACGGAGCAGCCGCCACATTTACTCGGGATCGATTACAGCCACATCCCCTGACCCTAGGGTGCGCCCGCCAAGGAGAAATGCCCCCTCGATGCTGTGCGGTAGCGTGCACGGTTGCGTCGAATAATTAAATGCGAACAGTTGCGATCCCGCGCGGCGAAGGCGCAATCCGTCGGGCAAATTGTGCGTCCCCAGGCCAGCATCCACCACAGCTTTTGCCAATATCGCGCTGGCCAGGTCAGGCGTCGGCCAGGCTGCAAGATAGCGAGTTTGACCAGCGCGCCAGCCTGCCACCGTTCCGTCGGCAGCAATCAATTCAGCTTCTGCCTCGGTATCAAGATGTTCAATCCAGTGCGCCATGGTCCAGCCGTCGCCGACATGGTCAAGCCCCGGACGCAGGCTTTCGACGTGGGTGACCTTGGCGGGAAACAGCGCGCCAGGGGGCAGCTCTTGGGGAATGGCGAAATCGACGGTCCGGCTTCCCGAGCGCGGACCGATCACGACTTGCCCGGCAAAACGGGACAGACTTTCGACAAGTGCGTGGGGAACGATTGGCAGGCAGGGAATAACGCACAGGGCATAGCCATCAAGATCGGCAGTCGGCGGCAGGATATCGATGTCCAGCCCCATCCGCCGTAACGCAGAATAGCAGTTGAACGCCGCCCACAGCGCGGAAAGTCCGGCACCGTGCGGCTGGATTTTCGTCACCCAGTCGGCATCATAGGCGAATATCAGCGCGACGCTTTTCGGCGATGCCCCGACCGGGCCGAGCTGTGAAATCTCTTTGGCGACCTGCATCACTTCCGGGAGTGCTGGCGCGGGTTCGCTGTCAGGCCGCAGAAGTCCGGCATGAAGCTGCTCCTGCGCAAAGGGCGCTTGTCTCCAGCGGAAATAGCTTACCAGTTCCGCGCCATGCGCCATCGCTTCCAGTGTCCACAGGCGCACCATGCCCGGCAGCGGGGCCGGATTATAGCGTGCCCAGTTGACCGGGCCGGGCTGCTGTTCAAGCACCCACCAGCGCCCGCCAGACGTGCAACCGCGATAGAGATCGTGATGGAAGCCTGCGATGTCGGGATGGCCTTGGCGCGCATAGGCCAGCTTTTCAGCTTCGCTGAAAGGGAAACTGTCGAGGAATCCGAGGGGATAGCTGTCCCAGCCCGCCGCGTCGTGGTCGGCCGCCATGGCATGGTGATCGAATTCAGTAAAGAAGCCCATGAAGTTGTGGACGACGTCGCGTCCGGGCGAAAGTTCGCGCAGAATGTCGACCTGAGCACGATTGTAGGCAACCACTTCGTCCGAGGCAAAGCGGCGGAAGGCAAGCCAATGCGCCGGACTGGCTTCGGTCACCGTCAGATTAGGCAGGTCTACGTCGTCAAAAGAACAATATTCCATGCTCCAGAAGACATTGCCCCATGCCGTATTCAGATCTTGGATCGTGGCATAACGCATGGCGAGCCAATGGCGGAACCCCACGCGGGACGCCTCGGAAAAGCTCAGGACCGTATCGTGACAGCCATATTCGTTGTCGGTCTGCCACGCGACGATCGCGGGATGATTGCCATATCGTTCAGCCAACGCGCGCGTGATGCGTGCGGATTGTTCGCGATAACCGGCGTGGCTGAAGCAATAGTGGCGGCGTGAACCGAACCCGCGCGGTTTGCCGTCGATGTCGAGTGCGACCATATCGGGCATCGAATTGACCAGCCATTTGGGCGGCGTCGCCGTGGGCGTCCCAAGGATGACGCCAAGCCCGGCGGCCTGCAGCGTCTCGATCGCTCGGTCGAGCCAGCCCCAGTCGAACCGGCCCGGTTCAGGCTCTATCCGGCTCCACGCAAATTCACCGATCCGGACGCGCGACAGGCCAGCCGCCACCATGCGCTGGGCATCTTCCGCCCAGAGTGCCTCCGGCCAATGCTCGGGGTAATAGCAAACCCCAAGCTGCATACGACCGGTCGGACGCGGTTGTTGATGTAATTTCATGACGCTGTGCTTGCTCTTCCAATGCATGACGGGCAATCAACTATAGACGAATACTGTAATTATCACGGAGCGGCAGTTACACCGCTTAACAAAATGTCGGTCCGGGGCTTCACCACAATGTCTGATGGCGCAAAAAACATGAAACCCCAGTCTCGCAAGCGAATGCGGCTCGCGCCGGTGGAACGCCAATCGCTGATCCTTGACCATACGGCAGACGTCATTGCGCGTGAGGGCGTGTCGGCATTGTCAATGGATCGCATCGGACGTGAAGCCGGTATCAGCAAGTCTCTGGTCTATAACTACTTTCCCAACATGACCGACCTGCTGCGGCAGTTGCTGCAGCGCGAATGGCGGCGTCTGCGACGACTTCAGGCCGAGGCAGCGGACAAGGCGGAGACTTTTGAAGGGCTCGTCCGCGCGGTAACCCATGTCTATCTCAAATATATCGACGAGCGTGGTCTGTTGATAGAGCGGCTGCAGGCCGAACCTGCGGTATCGGCAATCCACGACCCAACCGAATTCGGGCGCGACAGTGCGGTTGATTATCTGGCCGAAATCGTGACTGCCCATTTTGGCCTTCCTGCCGAGATCGCCAAGGCGGCAACCGATATCAGTTTTGGTCTGCCGGCCGCTGCGGGTGCCTATCTGATGCACAGGCAGATGAGCCGCGAGGCGCTTGAGGCGCTCACCGTCACGATGATCCTGGGCACCTTCAACGAACTCACGCGCGACTATACGACACGTCGCCGGTCGATCCGACACAATCGCGTTCAAAACTAGGCGGATCAGGCCGCTGCTTTCAGTAGTTCGGGCGTCTTGTCACGCGGGGTTTCACTGATCGTGTAAGGCGCTCGCAGTAAGCCATATTCGGCGCGGATTGCCAAAAGCTGTTCGCCGAGGCGGTCTTCGAACTTTATGAACTGGACACTGCGGGCGGCGCGGCCAAAACTCCAGCCATCGGTGATTGCATCCATTGCCGGTTTGATCAGTAAGGGATCAACCAGAGCCATGTGGCCGGTCACGACCGCAATCCACATTGCCGCATATGGAAAATCCATTTGGGCCAGCTGGAAAGCCTGAATCGCCAACTCTCCGA
>JAYUYR010000166.1:0-5354 GCA_043752405.1 Sphingomonas sp.
CGTCTGGTAGAAGGCGCGTGCGCCCTGAACCTTTTCCAGCACGACCGTTGCTATGACTTCGTCGTTCAGGAACGCCGGTTTGCGATACGTAATCTCGTGTTTCAGTGCGACCCACAGGTGCGCCGCAACCGCTGACGGTGGCGCCAGTTTTTCCCAATGCGCTACGACTGCATCCTGCACCCAGTTCAGGTAGCGTGCATTGTTGACATGCCCCATGAAATCAATGTCGGCGGGGACAATACCGATGCTGTGATGATGAGGAATGGTAATCATGAGCCTGTTTACAGCAATGTGCCTTAACATTCCATGGCTGTGGATAACCCTTGTTGAGACACATTAGAGTCATCAAACCGCCGCCGTGACGTCATGCAGCCAGACTAGCCCTGTCACTTCCAAGGAGAAGTTTAAATGACAAAGTTAGGTTTTGCGACGGTCAGTGCTATCGCGCTTTGGTCTTCATCGACACAAGCCGCGATCAGCTTTACGGGCAGCTTTGCAGTCGCTGGCGCAGCAACCGATCTGTCGGGATTCGGTCCGGCAGAGGGCGCAAACCGGCTGAGCTTTGGATCCGACCTCGTCTATGACCGCACAACCGATTTATATTATGGCATCACTGATCGCGGCCCCGGCGGCGGCTTGATCAGCTTCGCACCCCGCGTCAACGTCTTCAAACTCGACGTCAATGCAACGACCAATGCGATCAACGGATTCTTGTTGCAAGACACCATCGTCTTCAAACGCAATGGGGCGACGTTCAACGGCCTCAATCCACTGCTGCTTAACGGCAATCCGGGCGTCCTTGGCCAGTCATTCGATCCCGAAGGCTTCGTGCGGCTCGCCAATGGTAACATGCTGGTTGCCGACGAATATGGCCCCTCGGTCTATGAGTTCGACGCAAGCGGTGAATTCATCCGTGCTTTTGCGACGCCAGCCAATCTCGTCCCGCGCAAAGCCAATGGCGACATCGATTATGTGCAGGGGCGCAACAATCCGCCGAACGTGCCCGACGGCATTGTGAACGGACGGCAGGACAATCGCGGTTTCGAAGGTCTTACGGTTTCAACCGACGGGACCAAGGCTTATGGTATCATGCAGGATCCATTGGTCAACGAAGGCGCGCAGAATGATGGTCGTCGTAGTCGCAACCTGCGCATCGTCGAATTCGATCTGGTGTCGGGCGCGCCGGCCAAGCAGTTCATCTATCAGCTCGAATCGATCAACGATATCAACGGCCGAATTCCCGGCACCACCAATGATTTCAGTGCCACCAGTCAGGGGCGGTCAATCGGTGCATCATCGATCACCGCGCTCGCCGACGGCTCGTTCCTCGTCATCGAACGTGACAACCGGGGTCTTGGTGTCGACGATCCGACGGGCGCGAGTCCAATCGGCACCAAGCGCGTTTACCGTATCCGTCTTGACGGCGCGACCGATGTCTCGGGGACCAGCCTCGCAGGCTCGAATGATCTGCCAGCGGGCGTAGTCGCCGTCAGCAAGACGCTATATCTCGATGTCCAGGCAGCACTGCTCGCGGCAGGTCTCGACCCTTTTGAAAAAATTGAAGGGTTGAGCTTCGGGCGCACGCTGGAGGATGGATCGCTGTCGATGTTCCTTGTCACTGACAATGATTTTTCGGTGACGCAGACGGGAATTTTCGGCAAACAAACCGATGTCTGCACCACCGGCGAAGGCGGAACCACAACCCAAGTTGCCATCGGCAACCCTTGTCCGACCGGCCAGTTTCTCATCCCGAGCATGGTTTACGGCTTTCGCGTTAACGGCGCCGAAGCCGTCGGCGTCTTGCCGGTTCCCGAACCGACAACTTGGGGCATGATGATCACAGGCTTTGGCATTGTCGGTGCAGCAATGCGGCGCCGGGCCAGAGCGCTGCTGGCCTAACCGCGGCCGCGATACCCCGGAACGTCCTGCGGGGGCAGCCACAGCCCCGCAGGCGGTTCGCCCGACTGCCAGAAAACATCAATGGGAATGCCGCCGCGCGGATACCAGTAACCGCCGATTCGTAGCCAATGCGGCGCCATCTCCGCAAATAGGCGCTCGGCGATACCGACGGTGCAATCCTCGTGGAACGCAGCGTGGTTGCGGAATGACCCGAGGAAGAGCTTGAGCGATTTCGATTCAACAATGGTGCCATGCGGCGCATAGTCGATGACGAGGTGCGCGAAATCGGGTTGTGCCGTGACGGGGCACAGCGAGGTAAACTCTGGCGCGGTGAAGCGCACGAGATAGGGCCGACCGGGACGGGGATTGGGCACATAGTCAAGAGTGGCCGCGTCTGGTGATGCAGGCAGGTTGCTGTTTTGGCCCAGAAATTTTGGTGTCATGGCAACGCCTTTAGTGCCAAACGATTGCGATGACGACTCTGATCCCGGTCCTTGGCGACCAATTGTCGTTCGACCTGTCCTCGCTCGCCAGCGCAGACCTTGCGGACTCGATCATCCTCATGATGGAAGTCGATGACGAGACGACTTATGTCCGCCATCACAAGCGCAAAATTGCCTTCATTTTGTCGGCCATGCGCCACCATGCCGAGGCGCTGCGTCAAGCCGGGTGGACAGTTGACTATGTCAAGCTCGACGACCCCGACAATGCTGGGAGTTTTACCGGCGAAATCGCGCGTGCGGTCGAGCGTCATACCCCTGACCGGATCATCGTTACCGAAAGCGGCGAGTGGCGCGTGCAGGCGATGCTGGATGCATGGGAAACGATGTTCGGCATCCCGGTCGAAATCCTTGCCGATACGCGCTTCATCGCGACGCACCGCGAATTCGATGACTGGGCAGAAGGTCGCAAAGCGTTTCGCATGGAATATTTCTATCGCGATATGCGCCGCAAAACTGGCCTTTTGATGGACGGTGACAAGCCCGCAGGCGGTGAGTGGAATTTCGACAAGGAGAACCGCAAGCCTGCGGGAAATAATCTGTTTGTGCCCGCAGCACCGCATTATCCCGCCGATGCGGTCACGCAAGATGTGATAGATATGGTGGCGGTGCGCTTTGCCGATCATATCGGCAGCCTCGACAATTTTGGACTAGCAGTGACGCGAACCGATGCGCTCCACGCACTTGCCCGCTTTATCGACGTGGCGCTGGCGCAATTCGGCGATTTTCAGGATGCGATGGTGACCGACCAGCCGCTGCTGTGGCACGCGCTGATTTCGCCTTATCTCAACAATGGCCTGCTCGATCCGCTCGAAATCTGCCGCGCGGTCGAGGCCGAATATCGCGCGGGCCGCGTGCCGATCAACGCAGCGGAAGGCTTTATTCGCCAGATCATCGGCTGGCGCGAGTATATCCGCGGCATTTATTGGCGCGAGGGGCCGGATTATGGCGAGCGTAATTTCCTGAATGCGCACCGCCCGCTGCCCGGTTTTTACTGGACCGGCGAGACCGACATGAAATGTTTGAGCCAGGCTATCGGCCAGACCATCGATCTTGCCTATGCGCACCATATTCAACGGCTGATGATCACCGGTAACTTCGCGATGCTGATTGGCGCGGACCCCAAGGCGGTCGCGACCTGGTATCTCGAAGTCTATGCCGATGCCTATGAATGGGTCGAGCTGCCCAATGTGCTGGGGATGAGCCAGTTTGGCGATGGCGGGTTGCTCGGGTCCAAACCCTATGCGTCGTCGGGGGCATATATCGACCGGATGTCCGATTATTGCGGGCCTTGCCGGTACGATGT
Organism: Sphingomonas sp.; assembly: GCA_043752405.1. Taxonomy (GTDB): domain Bacteria; phylum Pseudomonadota; class Alphaproteobacteria; order Sphingomonadales; family Sphingomonadaceae; genus Sphingomonas_O. Next base: position 3,706 of record JAYUYR010000166.1, read on the forward strand.
GAAACAGCGCACCGGCCCGGATGCCTGCCCATTCAATGCGCTCTACTGGGACTTTCTGGCGCGTAACGAGGATAAACTCGGCAAGAACGTCCGCCTGGCGATGCCCTATCGCAACTGGGCAAAGATGGAACCGGCGACAAGAACAGCATTGCGCGCGCAGGCAGCAGAATTTCTGCAACATCTCGACGCGGGCCCGCGGGGTGATTAGAGGCGTAGGCAAGGCACGAAGGAGAGAAGCATGGACGCGTTGGTTTCCACCGAATGGCTGGCCAAGGAACTTGGGGCCTCGGACCTTCGCGTAGTCGATGCAAGCTGGCATCTGGACAGCCGCGACGCGGCGGCGGAATATGAAGCGGGGCACATCCCCGGCGCAGTGTTCATGGACTTGGGCGGATTGGTCGACTCGACCAGCGATCTGCCGATGATGCTGCCGCAAGCAGAAAAATTCGCGAGCCGGATGCAGTCGCTGGGCCTTGGCGATGGCAGCCGGATTGTTCTCTATGACGATTCGGAAGTGAAGACAGCGGCGCGCGCATGGTGGATGCTGCGCCTGTTCGGTGCGCATCAGATCGCAATCCTCGACGGCGGTTTGGGCAAGTGGAAAGCCGAAGGGCGTGACGTTGCGGCGGGCAAAGAAACGCTGCGCCACCGTCATTTCACGGTCTGGAAAGACACAACGCACATCCGTACCAAGGATCAGATGTCGGCCTTACTTAACAGCAACGCGGAACAGATTGTCGACGCGCGTGGTGCCGGTCGCTTCGAGGGGCGCGAAGCCGAACCGCGGCTGGGCGTCAACCCCGGGCATATTCCCGGCAGCAAGAACCTGCCAATGTCGAACTTGTTCAATGCCGATGGCACATGGAAAACCGGCGATGTCTTGCGCGCGGCATTCAAGGATGTCGGCGTTGATGTCGATGCGCCGATTGCCGCCACGTGCGGGTCGGGCGTGACAGCAACCACAATCGCTTTTGCAGCGCATCTGCTTGGCAATGACAAGGTCGCGGTCTATGACGGATCGTGGAGCGAATGGGGTGCCGACAAGGATACGCCCAAGGAAATCGGGGCGGCGTGAACGACAAGCCCAGTCGCCCCGCTACCACGATCGTGCAGGGCGGTCGTCGCGCGGAATGGACGGGACAGGCGGTCAACCCGCCCATCTGGCGCGCATCGACGATCCTCTATGGCGACACAGCCGCGCTCAAAGCGGGTGTAAAGACCAATGCCGACGGGCACTGGTTCTACGGGCGGCGTGGGACACCGACGCAATGGGCGCTGGCACATGCGCTGACGGCGTTAGATCCCGCTGCGGCAGGTACAATGCTTTATCCCTCGGGCGCAGCAGCCGTCGCAGGCGCATTGCTGGCCGTACTGCACCCCGGTGACCATCTTCTGATGGTCGACAGTGCTTATGACCCGACGCGGCGGCTGTGCGATGATTATCTGGCCCGACGCGGCATCCAAACGACCTATTACGATCCACTGGTCGGTGCCGAAATCGAGCGGCTGATCACGCCGGCCACCCGTGCAGTCTTCATGGAATCGCCGGGCAGCCTGACCTTCGAAGTGCAGGACGTGCCCGCCATTGTTGCAGTGGCGAAGGCGCGCGGGCTGGTTACTTTGATCGACAACACCTGGGCGACACCGCT
>JAYUYR010000167.1:0-5346 GCA_043752405.1 Sphingomonas sp.
ACTAAAACAATGCTGCTCGACCATGCCGTTCCCTCGCGCTGTTGCCCGTCGGTCGATCCAATGTTTTCGAGTGTCGGCGATGTCTTCGGTAGTAGCGCAGTCGGTGTTGTCCTCACCGGCATGGGTCGGGACGGCAAGGTCGGTGCCGGTGCAATGGTCGCAGCGGGCGGCACTGTGATTGTGCAGGACGCTGTGTCCTCGACGATCTGGGGAATGCCGGGAAGCGTGGCACGCGCCGGGCTAGCGAGCTTGATTGCGTCGCCGGCTGAACTGGCGGATTATGTTGTGCAGCGGGGCATCGCACGATGACCGCCAATGAAGAGTCGGCGGTCCGCATTTTGGGTGGTCTGCTTGAAGCGCGCACCGGACAGCAGCTGATAGCAGGTCGGCAATGGCGGATCGAGACGGCACTGAAGCCGGTCGCACGTTCGCTTGGTCTCGACAGTGTCGACGCATTGGTTGCCAAGATGCTCAGTGGTCGCGAAGAAGCACTGGCAACACGTGTGGTCGAAGCATTGCTCAACAACGAAACATCGTTTTTCCGCGATCCGGGCGTGTTCGAGTTGCTTAACGGCACGGCGTTTGAACAGATCCAGTCAGCGCGGCGCGACACGAAGCGGTTGCGGATATGGTCGGCGGGATCTTCGACCGGGCAGGAAGCATATTCGCTTGCCATGCTGATGTGCGAGGCCGAGGCGCGATGGGCAGGATGGTCGATTACCATATGCGCGACCGATGTTAGTGACAGCGCCGTCAAACGCGCGCGCATGGGCCGCTATTCGCAATTCGAAATCCAGCGCGGATTGCCGGTGCGGATGATGCTGCGCTGGTTCGAACAGGAAAGCGAGGAGTGGGTGGTTGATGCACGTCTGCGTCGGATGATCCGCTTTGCGACGCACAGCCTGACGACACCGCCGCCGGGGCAATTTGATGTGATCCTGTGCCGCAACGTCTTGATGTATTTTGCACCGCCCGTGCGGCGAGCGGTGTTCGAGCGGCTGCACGAGGCGCTGGCACCCGATGGCGTACTGATGCTGGGCGCCGGCGAGACTGTGATTGGGCAGACAGCGCGCTTTGCCGCCGACCCTTCTTTGCGCGGTCTGTATACAGCGCAAACCGAATCCCACCGCATCGAACGGCGCGTCGCTTAACCGAAGCGCAGGTGCTACGCGACCCGCCATGATTGCCGTTCCCCGCCGATTCGATGCCCGCGATTATGCTGTTGTCGTGGCGATCAACCTTGTGTGGGGATTGAACATCATCATTGCCAAACTGTCGTTGCAAATGGTGCCGCCATTTACGACGGGGCTGTTGCGGCAAGCGATCGTTCTGCTGGTTTGCCTGCCCTTTTTAAGGGTCGTGCCGGGGCGGATGCGATTGCTGTTGTTGCTTGGCATGGTGTCGGGCGGGCTGTTCTTTGTAATGGTAAACCTGTCGCTGGTGTTCAGCGATAATGTCGGGGCGCTCGCGATTGCCGGGCAATTGGGCGCACCGTTCTCGCTAATCTTGGCCATCATTTTCCTCAAGGAGCGCATCGGGCCGACGCGGATCGTGGGCATGGCGCTGGCAATGGGCGGATGCGCGATACTGGTGTTCGACCCCGGCATTGCCAGTGAATGGCGCGGTTTGCTGCTGACCGTTGGCGCCAGCATGGCCTGGGCGGTCGGGTCGCTGATTCAGCGCAAGCTGGTTGGGGTGCCTGTCCTCACGATCTATGCGTGGTTCGGCCTCGGCGGAATGATCGTTCTCGCACCATTGGCCTTGATCATCGAGCCTGCCACGATGACCGGATTGAATGCGATTCCGCCCAAGGCGTTCGGGCTGATTGCCATATCGGCGATCGGATCAACCTTGATGGGGCAGGGCGGAATGGCGTGGTTGCTGCAACGGCACGCCGTGTCGGCAGTCGTGCCGATGACATTGGGTGCACCGGTGATCGCGGTCATTGCATCGAGCATTGTATTTGCCATGCCGTTGACGCCGGTTATGATCATGGGCGGCGCGGTTGCGATGGCGGGGGTCGCCATCGTGACGATACGCACCGCGAGCAAGGCCGAACACATCCAATGATCGAAACGCCATCGCCCAATTTCGACGAACGCACGATGGCGGTTTCGATCCTGGTTTTGCACTACACGGGAATGCCCGATGCGGCAGGGGCCATTGCGCGGCTGAGTGACCCGGCGGCTAAGGTTTCGTGCCATTATCTTGTTGCCGAAGATGGCCAGATCGTTCGCATGGTCGCCGAGGACAAGCGCGCCTGGCATGCGGGCAAGTCGCATTGGCGGGGAGTCGACAATCTGAATTCGTGCAGCATCGGGATCGAGATCGTCAACCAGGGGCATGAGATCGGCTATCGCCCGTTTCCCGAAGCGCAGATCGATGCGCTGATCCCGCTGGTTGCAGACATCGTCGGGCGATATGGGATTACGCGCGGAAATGTCGTTGGCCATTCGGACATTGCCCCGGCGCGCAAGCAGGATCCGGGCGAGTTGTTTCCCTGGTATCGGTTGGCCAAGCTGCGGCTTGCTTTGCCACGACCGACCAAGAATCTGATGGACCCGCACTGGAGCGATGCGGGGTTTCTGCTGGCGCTCGAACGGTTCGGGTATGATGTGACCAATCCACTCGCGGCAGTGGTCGCGTTTCAGCGGCGGTTTCGTCCCGAATTGATCGACGGGATAATTGATGGCGAGTGCCGTGCGACCCTGCTTGCACTGTTGCTTCCCAAACCGACCGGGGACGACTAAAGCGTTTAGGCCAGAGGGTTGGGCGACCGCGGGGAGCAATCCACGAGGAAAGTCCGGGCTCCACAGAGTGACGGTGCCGGATAATGCCCGGCGAAGGTGACTTCAGGGAAAGTGCCACAGAAAACAGACCGCCGCACTTCGGCGCGGTAAGGGCGAAACGGTGCGGTAAAAGCGCACCGCGGTTCTGGTAACAGGACCGGCAGGGCAAACCCCACCGGGAGCAAGACCGAATAGGGACGGCATATGGGCTTACTCGGCTCTGTCGTCCGGGTTGGTTGCTTGAGAGCGTCGGCAACGGCGTTCGTAGAGGAATGGTCGCACATCGCGCGCAATCGCGAGGACAGAACCCGGCTTACAGACCCTCTGGCGCTTTGAGGCCCCGGTCCCTAGATGGACTGGATGGCACGACCTTCATCCCGTTCGCTCGACTGGGGCTTTCCGCGTTGGCGGGGCTATGGCAGCGAGAGTGCGGCGACGACCGTGCGCATCTGTGACCGGCATAACTGTGATGCGCCAGGGGACCGGCCAGCACCGAAATCGCCGAATTCGCCCGATCGCTGGTATTTCTGCGAGAAACACGCAGGCGAATATAACCAGGGTTATAACTATTTCGAAGGGCTGAGCGCCGAAGATACAGCCGCGCGCGAGGCCGAAATGGGGCGGACGGCGTCGGCCTACACGGCGGCGTCGCACTATGGCTGGGGCGCGGCGGGTGACGGCACGCGGTCGCGTGACGAAATGCGCGCGCTTGCGGTGCTTGAGCTGGAATCCTACGCGACGTTCGAGGACGCACGTGGGGCGTGGCGGCGGCTGGCCAAGGCGAACCATCCCGACATCAAGCAGGATGACGCCAAGGCTGCTGAACATTTCCGCGCGATTCAGGCCGCGTGGGAAGTGCTGCGCACCGCCGAGGAGCGGCGCACCGCAACCTGATGTTCAGGGTTGCCACATCCAACTGGGACCAGACGATCCTGGTCTGCACGAAATGTTCGAAGAAAGTCGGTGGCGGGTTTGGTCCTAAGGGCAAGACACCGTTATTGAAGGCTTTACGCCAAGTCTTGGGTAAAGGGCGCAAGGCGTCGGCTGGTGTGTTGCCAGTCAAATGCCTGGGGGTGTGTCCGAAAAATGCCGTGACGCTGATTGACTCACGTCACCCGCGTGAGTGGATCATTGTGCCCGCAGGGACGCCGGTCACCAATGTTGTTGACGCGTTAAACCAATAGTCGTTCCGCCGTTGCCCTGATCAGCGCGATCATGTTGGGGATACCCTGCGTCCGGTTCGAGCTGAGCTGGGTTTTCAGGTTAAAGGGCGTGAGTTCGGCATTGATGTCGGTTGCGATGATCTCGTCGGCGGTGCGATCCTGCACAGTGGCAAGGACGAGCGCGATAATGCCCTTGGTGATCGCAGCGTTTGAATCGGCGAGGAAGTGCAGGCGGTCATCGTCAGCTTTGGTCGGGTAAACCCATACGCTGGCCGAACATCCTCGGACCAAAGTAGCGTCGGTCTTCAGGGGCTCTGGCATCGGTTCGAGATCGCGCCCGAGATCGATCAGTAGGCGATAACGGTCGTCGGGATCGAGGATTTGATAGTCGGCGAGGATGTCGGCAAGGGTCATCTCGCGCGGCTACCCGTTTATCTCGAGTTTGTCGAAAGATTGTCCTTCTTTGCGACAGGTTTAGCACTAACGATTTTGTTACGGCTGTTGTGCATTTAGATATCCACACCTGACGCAATGGCTTCGAGCTTGCGGATGCGTTCCTTGAGGTCGGCGACGTCGATGCGTTGGGCAGTTGACGGCGCGGGACCATTGCGCTGGCCGAGTTCGAGATGTTTCAGGTCGAGCCATGCGCGGAAGGCTTTGAGGCCGATCAGCGCAAGGACAGTGAGCCCGGCAACGGTCGTCAGCGACAAGGCCAGATATAAAGGCAGTGGTTCCATGATCATTCTCCCGGGTTAACGGAGTTTTTCTATTTCGCGTTCGAGCGCTTTCGGTCCATTCTCGTCGGTAGCGAGACGTTCGAGGACGGCGATGCGTTCTTTCAAGCCCTTCACTTCGTCACGCAGGCGCCCGGCGTCGGGATCGATCGCCATGCGCTCGTTACCGTCTTCATCAGCGACGATTCCGTTCATCGAACGATAGCGGGTTTTCAGAACGCTCGCGATCATCACGATCGCAACGATGAATATGGCGGCTTCCCAGAATACCATGATAATCTCTCCTTAGTTCAAAGGCGTGTCGCGCAAGCGTTCGATTTCTTCGGACAGATCGACGCCCTTGTCGGTGGCGATCCGTTCGAGAACGCGGACACGTGCTTCGAGCCGTTCGGTGTGTGCCGCATACTGTGCCGATTTTTCGGCAGTCATCGCGGTTTGCGTTTCAAGCTGCTTTTCCTTGAGCGCGATCATCTTGGTCACGGTCCGTGAAATGATCGCAACAATCGGGATCATCAGGGCCATGATCGGAATGAGGGCAAAAATGGCGTCTTCGTTCATTGTGGTAATCCCTAGTTAGCGGGTTTGGAGCGAAGCAATTCGATCTCGCGGTTCAGGCCGTGCGCTTCGTCGGTAACGATGCGTTCGACGTTGGCGAGCCGG
>JAYUYR010000168.1:0-5329 GCA_043752405.1 Sphingomonas sp.
GCTTCAAGAGGCGATCGTCAAACAGGCATCAGTTCCTATCGCGGCGTTCACAAAATACTTGGAACCTTACCCAGATTTAAACCCAAGTTTCAAAATTAATGTTCGACCGCTTGGAAATTTGCCTACTAATGCAGTTGGTATTTTACAGCTTATTGTCCCAAGTATGCAAAAAGCGTTTGGCGCGAAACTAGAACAGCCGCCTGTTGCGACAACAGTTTCTGGGTTGCCAGCTGCCTATGTCCGGTTCTCGTATGTGATGAGTTCAGCAGGAGCAAAATATCCGACAACCTCCGAGCTGTGGATTGTACCGCGTGACACGTATTTTTTCTTTATTGGCGCAGGGACACGGCAGGACGAGTCAAATGGAAGTCGAGCCGACGTAAAAGCAATTATCGACGGCATTCGGATTAAAACGAAATAAATCCACTGCCGACTTGATCTGCTAACCTGTTAAAACCTCAACCAAAGCCCTGACCTTCTTCTGCCGCCACTGCGGCAAGGGCGCGATCAGCCAGTAGCCTCGCGGGTCTTCGACCGTCGCCGCGTCCGCGCCTGCCAGCATAACGGGAACGACTGCGCGGCCCAACCCCGCCAGTGCCGCGTCCATTGCCAGCCCTGCGTCCGCCACGGTCACGCCCGCGCTCTCGTCCAACGGGCAGCCGGGCCAGCCGATCGGATCGCCCTCCCCCACTCCGACAAATCCGCGCGGGCCGATGGCGACGCCTTCGTGCACACCGGGGCTGGTGTCGAAACAGATCGCGAGGTCCAGATTGGCTTGGGTGAAATCGAGACCCCCATCCCGCGCATAGGCATCGCTCGCCAGCAACTGAAACCGCAATTCGGAATCGCTTTTGCGATATGCCGCCAAGCGCGCCGCCAACCATTTCGCAGTAATGTCGCGTGGTGCCGCGATGGTCAGCGATTTGGACGATTGCCCCGCCTGCATCGCGCGCACTGATTCTTCAAAGCTCAAAAATCCGGCGCGCAAATCGGCAAGCCCGCCCTCGCCCTCGGGCGTCAATTCCAACCCTTTCGGGGTCCGCCGAAACAGGACAGTGCCCAAACTATCCTCCAGCGCCCGGATTTGTTGCCCCACCGCGGCAGGAGTCACCGCTAACTCATCGGCAGCACGCGTAAAAGACAAATGCCGCGCCGCCGCGTCGAGTACGCGCAGGCCGTTCAGCGGAAGGTGCGTCCTCTTCACCGCGTCGTCACCGGAGCCGACAGCAAAAACTTCGGAATCGCAACATCGAAAGTCGATCCATCCTCTGCGACCATTCCAAATGAGCCCTGCATATACCCCGAAGCCGTCGTCAGCGGACAGCCCGAGACATAATCATAGGACGCGCCCGGCATAACTACAGGCTGATCCCCCACAACGCCGTCGCCTTCGACAACGCTCTTGGCCCCGCGCCCGTCGGTTATTTCCCAGTGCCGCGTCATCAATTGCGCGGCCATCTGTCCCTCATTCTCGATGCGGATGTGATAGGCCCAGAACCAGCGGCCCTTCGCGGGCTCGGACTGTTCAGACAGGAAACTGACCGACACGCGCACCGTAATCCCGCGCGTCGTTTCTGCAAACGGGAACAGCGCCTTCATCACAGCCCGACCCTCGTCAACGCCTGATCGAGGTCTTCGATCAAATCCTGAGGGTCTTCGAGACCGATGTTGATGCGGATCATCCCCTCTTCCACGCCCATTTCGGCGCGGGCATCGGGGCCGACGCTGTGATGCGTTGTCGAAGCCGGATGCGTCATCAGCGAGCGCGAATCGCCAATATTGTTCGAAATGTCGATGAGTTCGAGCGCGTTGAGAAGGTCCATCGCCTGCCGACGTCCGCCATCGAGCACGAACGAAAAAATCGGCCCGCACGCTTTCATCTGCACAGCGGCGAGATTATGCTGTGGATGGCTCGGCAAACCGGGGTGGAGCATCTTCGGCACACGCCCCTCCAAGAACCGCCCTACGGCCAGCGCGCTTTCCGACTGCCGCATTGCGCGCAGTTCAAGCGTTTCCAGCCCCTTCATCACCACCCAGGCATTGAACGGCGACAGGTTTGGCCCGGTATTGCGTTGAAAAGGTAGCAGCTTGTTATTGATAAAGTCATTCGACGCCGCCACCGCTCCGGCAAGCACTCGCCCCTGCCCATCCATCATCTTTGTCGCCGAATAGGCCACGACGTCCGCACCGAAATCGAGCGGCCGCTGGAGCACCGACGTCGCAAACGCATTATCGACGACGGTGGTAATTCCATGTTCGCGGGCCAACCAACAAACATAAGCCATATCAACGATATCCATCGTGGGATTAGCAGGCGTTTCGAAGAAAAAGACCTTGGTCTTTGGCTGGATCGCAGTCTTCCAAGCGTCATTGTCACGGCTGTCGATCGTTGTTGTATTGATTCCCCATTTCGGCAGCAGGCTGTCGGTCAGCCAGCGGCACGACCCGAACGCCGCGCGCGCCGCGACGACATGATCGCCGGTCTGCAACTGACACAGCAGCGCGGTCGTCATTGCCGCCATGCCCGATGCTTGCACCCGGCAGGCCTCGGCCCCCTCCATCAGTGCGATGCGCTGTTCGAGCATCTCGACGGTCGGGTTTTGCAGCCGCGAATAGGTCATACCGGCCTGATCGCCCGCAAATCGTGCAGCCGCATCAGCGGCGCAGTCATAGGCATAGCCCGAGGTCAGGAACAGCGCCTCGCTCGTCTCGCCCCATTCGGATCGCGCAGTGCCGCCACGCACCGCCTGCGTCGCGGGGCGCCAATTTCGGGTGATGCTCGGGTCCTGCCCCGTCCTGCGCTTCATGTCCGTCGCTTTGCAGCGCCGCCGCGTCTCACGCAACCGCCCGCGTCAGTCGCTCGATAAGGCGTTCGCGCGCAGCCAGCAGGGGCGCACGCCGGTCGGTCAGAAGCGTGTCGGCCAACCGCTTCGCGTTGTGGCGAAGCGCGTCGGTCAGCAACGCACCGTCATCGTCCTGACCGTAACCAAGGCTGGCCAGCACGACACCTTCATATCGCACAAGTGCCGGCGCCCAGTCGCGCGCGGACGACGCCGCTTCGATCGCGTCGAGCACCCCGCCGAGCGCCACGTAGATGCGAGGGTACGGCTGTCCCTCGGGCAGCGTCGCGGCAACGAGCGCGGTCGTCCATTCGAGTGCGGCGGCGGCAAGCGGCTCGGCAATCAGTCCCGCCCGCCCATGAACGAGTTCGACCGTCATCGCGGCAAGCTGCGTCTCGGTGCGCGCATTCAGCGCGGCAATCACGCCATTGCCGGGCACAAGCACCGGGCGCAGCCGCCGCGATCGCCCGCCTCGAACGTATCCGGCGAGCAAGCCATGCTCCTGGGTCAACACGCGCACGACCGAACCATGCTCACCGTGCGCACGCACCCCCACGACAATTGCTTCGCATTCGATGTGCATGGCTTGTTTCAGCCGCGCTGTTGACGCTTTTGTAAAGCTCCGTTGTGTTATCGGAGGCTGTGCGATTGGTAAGACTGGAGCGGTGAGAGGGATGAGCGTGCTTGCCGACGCCGGCCACGTTGAACCACGGCTCGATCTGCCGCCGTCGCAGAGCGCGCGGCTGGTATTGCCCGAGAGCTTTGGTACGCGCTTCGCTTTGTTCGGCGATGCCGAAGAGGAATTCGATTGGTCGGGTCCGTTCGATCGTCACGCAACCTCGACAACCGCCATGGCGGCGCTGCCCGCCGCCAATTTGCGCTTTCAGGAAGCGGGCGTCGAACCGTGCTGGATGGCGGACTGGCCAGTCGTCAACAACTCCGACAGTGCCTCTGTTCTCAAGTCGCTGGTGACCGACGGTCAGTGCACTGTCGGGACTCAGCTGCATCCCTGGGTGAACCCGCCCTTCAGCGAAGAAGTCTCGTCCGCCAGCAGCTATACCGCGAACCTGCCGCTCGCGCTCCAGCGCGATAAATTGCACCTGCTGACCGAACGCATCGAGGCAGCAGTCGGCACCCGTCCGCGGGCCTATCGCGCCGGGCGCTACGGGATCGGGCGGTACACTGCTGCGCTGCTGGCCGAGGAAGGCTATCGCCTCGACGTGTCGGTCCGCCCCCATTTCGACTATCGCGCACAGGGTGGTCCCGACTTTTCGCATCATCCGCTTTGGCCTTGGGAGATATCGTCGGGATTGTACGAACTCCCGCTGACCACCGGCCACACCGGCGCGCTCGGTCGATGGCCCGCGCTGCACCGCGCCGGGTCGCTTCGCGGCGCGCTCGCGAAGACCGGCCTGTTGGCGCGCGTTCCTCTGACGCCCGAAGGGGTTCCACTGCGCGACGCGCTCGAAGCGATCGACGTATTGATTGGCGAAGGACGCCGACTGTTCAGCCTTTCGTTCCACACGCCATCGCTGGTCCCAGGGCACACGCCTTATGTCCGCAACGCGGGGGATTTGGTGCTCTTCTGGCGCTGGTGGGACGGGGTCTTCGATCGCTTTGCCGCGCGTGGCGTACTGCCGATCGGGGTTGATGCGATCATAGCTGCATTCGACGAAGCGGCGACGGAACGCGGACAATGAATGCGCCCTTGTCGCACCCGCTCGCGCCCGCAACGCAGCGCACGTCGAGCATCATCGCCTTGAGCGAGTGGTTGAAAAGTCCCGACCCCGCGTGGCACACGATCGCGCTGCGTCCCAGCGAAGCAAATCCGTTTGCCGAAGGCTGGTTCGTCGCCGCGAGCGCCGACCATCTCGCGGTACCTGCCAGCACGCGCATGCTGACGGTTTACGAAGCTGGCCAGCTGATTGGTCTGATGCCGATCTGCGTCGCCGATGCCTATGGCCGGATGCCGGTTGCGCATGTCCAGAACTGGCAACACTACAACAGCTTCTTCGGCGCTCCGCTGGTGAGACGTGCGTTCGAGCCGTTGTTCTGGTCGCATGCATTGGAACTACTCGACGCCGATCCAGCGGCACCAGCATTTCTGCATATAACGGGGCTCGATGGCGACGGCCCGCTTGCCGCAGCGCTGCTCGAAGCACGCAGGGGCACCGCCATCGTGCATCGCATGCGGCGTGCGCTGCTCAAGTCCGACCTCGATCCGCAAGCCTATTACGAAACCACCGTGCGCAAAAAAAAGCGCAAGGAAATCGGGCGGCTGCGCGCTCGCCTCGACGAGCAGGGCCAAGTTCGTTTTCATCGGCTGGCGGGGGAGGCGGAACTCCACGCCTGGATCGACACCTTCCTCGCGCTCGAAGCGTCGGGCTGGAAGGGACGCGAGGGCAACGCTTTGGGGAATGACGCCGCAACGGCGGCCTTTACACGCTCCGCGATGCGCGGCGCGTTCGAAGCGGGTCGGCTAGAAATCC
>JAYUYR010000169.1:0-5300 GCA_043752405.1 Sphingomonas sp.
ACATGCCGCTCGACGGCTTCCTCGATCTCACTTTGCGCCGCAAGATTCGAGCCAAAATGGGCGCCCGGACCAAGGCCTGGGTGTCGGGCGGAGCGCCGCTCAATCCCGAGGTCGGAATCTTCTTCCAGTCGCTCGGCATCACCTTCCTTCAGGGCTATGGCCAGACCGAAGCCGGACCGCTCATCAGCTGCAACCGTCCGCGCGACGGGATCCGTCTCGAAACCGTTGGCAGTCCGCTCAAGGATGTCGAAGTCCGGATTGCCGAGGACGGCGAGATTCTGGTTCGGGGCGAAAATGTGATGTTCGGCTATTGGCGCAATCCCGAGGAAAGCGAACGGGTGTTGAAGCCGAGCAGCGACGGCGGCGGTCCGTGGCTTGCAACGGGCGATGTCGGCCATCTTGATCCCAAGGGCCGGATCGTCATAACCGATCGCAAGAAGGACCTGATCGTCAACGACAAGGGCGACAATGTCGCGCCGCAAAAGATCGAGGGGATGCTGACGCTGCAGCCCGAGATTGTCCAGGCTATGGTCGTCGGCGACAAGCGCCCGCATCTGGTCGGCCTAGTCGTGCCCGACCCCGAATGGCTGATGGAATGGGCAGTCGCAAATGACGCAAAACCCGACTGCAAGAGCTTGTCGGACAATCCCGCGGTCCAGCGTGCGCTGATGGCAGCGGTCGACCGCGTCAATGGCGAAGTCTCTGTCACCGAAAAGGTGCGCCGAATCATCGTCGTCTGTAATCCGTTCACCGTGGACAATGAAATGTTGACGCCGTCGATGAAAATCCGCCGGCACAGGATCAAGGAAGTTTACGGCGAACGGCTCGACGCGCTTTACAAGGGTTAGGGTCTAACCCTTCGGCTTGCTGTACGGCGTAAAGCTGCGAACCGAACAGGCACCGCCATGAATGCCGCTGGTGCGGTCGACCAGGCGGATGATGTCGCCACGACAAAGCTGCGACCCGAACATATTCTGCACCAGTATGTAGTCGTTGCTGCCCGATGTGCCGCAACCGGGCGCATCGGCCAGCCAGTAGCGATTGCGTCCCTCGCGATAGAGAATGTTGTCGCGGAAAATTTCGCTGCCCGTGGCCTGATCGAGCCGGATGCAGTTCTTCGGCGTGCCCGCGACTTTACCCTCAAGCGCGGCGGCCAGTTTGGGGTCCGGGCTCTGTGCGGTCTGGGTCATCGTCGCGCAGCCGGTCAGCAGCGCCAGCGGGAGGATCATCCGGATCATATCACGTCTCCTAACCTCTAAAACAATCCTTTGCCGCACGCCGTTCGGCCAATTCGGCGACACTTGCCGCCCGCATGAACGGGTTGGTCGCCCGCTCCTGACCAATCGTCGTTGGCACGGTCGGCTCGCCGCGCGCACGCGCTGCATCAACATCATTCATTCGGGCGATCAATGCAACATTGCCTGGCTCGACGGCGAGCGCATAACGGCCATTCGACTGTGTGTATTCATGCGCGCAATAGATCACGGTGTCATCGGGTAGTGTTTCGAGCTTGCGCATGTTGTCGAACATCTGCGCCGCGGTCCCTTCGAACAAGCGTCCGCAACCCATCGCGAACAGCGTGTCGCCGACGAACGCCAGCGTCTCGTCAGCGAAGTGGAATGCAATGTGCCCCGCCGTATGCGCGGGCACGTCGATGACCTGTGCCGTGGTTGCGCCAAAGTCGAGCGTGTCGCCGCCGCGCACCTGAACATCCAGCGTCGGGATGCGTTCGGCCTCCGCTGCGGGACCGGTGATAATGCACCCCGTGGCCGCTTTGATTGCCGCGTTGCCGCCAGTGTGGTCGGGGTGCCAGTGCGTGTTCCAAATATGCGTGATGGTCCATCCGCGCTTGTCAGCCTCGGTTAGCACGGGCTCTGCAACTGCGGGATCGACGACCATCGTTGCGCCCGACGTCGGCTCGTGGACCAGCCAGATATAATTGTCCGAGAGGACCGGTATGCGGACGACGTCGAGGCTCACGCTACCATTTCCCCGTATTCGCCATAGACGCCCAGGGCTCCTGCGGGGCAAGATGCCCTTCCTGCAACAATTCGATCGAGATGTTGTCGGGGCTGCGCACGAACGCCATGTGGCCGTCGCGCGGCGGCCGATTGATCGTGACGCCCGCATCCATCAGCCGCTGGCAGGTGGCGTAAATATCATCGACTCGATAAGCGAGATGGCCGAAATTGCGGCCCTCGTCATAGTTCTTTTCGTCCCAGTTATGTGTAAGTTCGACTTGCGCGTTCTCGTCGCCGGGCGCGGCGAGGAAGATCAACGTGTAACGCCCGGCTTCGCTGTCCATGCGCCTCAGCTCTTTCAGGCCGAGCAGCTCGAAAAAAGCGACGGTGGCGGCGGGGTCCGACACGCGGATCATGGTGTGGAGATAATTCATGCCGCCTATATAGGGTCAGCGTGGCAGTCTCGCCAGCGACTCCGCCGCAGATTTTGCCGCCGGGCTGTCGGGAGCGTTTTTGATTGCCGCTTCCCACGCCAGCCGTGCCGCGGACGGGCTGCCCGACAGGATGGCGATATTGCCGGCTTCGAGCGCGACCGATGCGTCGTCGGGGCTTCGTTGGGCGGCCTGTTCGATGTCAACCTGCGCGCGCGGCAGATCGTTCATCTTCCGGGCGAGCGTGGCCGAAAGCAACCAGCCGAGCGGGTCGGCGGGGACGAGTTTCACGGCCTGATCGAGGTCGATGCGCGCACCCTTCAGGTCGGCCAGTGCCGCACGGGCCCGCGCGCGGTCCAGATGCGCTTCGCCCAACGCCTCGCCGGTTAACTGGCCCCGCGCCAGCGCGCCGTCGAAATAAAGCGCAGCTTTGGCTGCATCATTGCCCGCCAGCGCGGCATTGCCCGCCTGCACCCACAGGACTGCGGCGCGGCCGTCCGATTTGACCTCAGCCTCGCGAGCGGCGGCTTCGAATGCGGCGGCAGCAGGAACCCAGCGCTTTTGCGTGACATAGGCCAGCCCTTCGCACTGCCGTGCCAATATGCCGCCACCTGCCAGCCGCCATGTGCTGGCCTCGTCGATGGCACGGGCAGGGTCCGTGTCAGCAAGCACCGCGCAGGCGTCAAAACGGGTGGCGTCGGCGGAGGCCACAGCGGGTTCGGATGCGAGGAGGAGAAGGGCGATCATGGCGTTTCCAGCAGACGGTCCACAGTGGCGACCAGCAGGGCGATGTCCTGCGGCCGCGACAGGCGGTGGTCGCCGTCCTTGACGAGGATCGTCTGCACATCGGCTGAACGAAGGCGTGCGGCGAGCTGCATTGAGATATCCCACGGCACATCGGCGTCATGCTGGCCGTGGAGCAGGCGGACGGGGCAGGAAATAGGTATTGCTGCCCCCAGCAGGCGATTGGCCTGCCCCGATTGCCAGAAGGCGGCAAAGGTTGGCATCGGCGTGCCATAATCCGATGGTTGGTCGATGCGACCATGGCATTCGATCAGCCGCTTTTCCTCCGGCGTATATCCCCAGTCGGTAAAGTCCGGCGCCGCTGCAATGCCGACCAGCCCCTTGACCCGATCGCCCAGCGCGCGGGCAACAAGCAGCATCAACCAGCCGCCCATCGACAACCCAACGAGGGCCACCGGCCCTTCAATCTGTTTGATGACCAGCAAAACATCGTCGCACCAGACGTCGAGCGTGCCGTCCTCGAAGCGCCCGCCGCTGGCACCGCAGCCCGAATAATCAAGGCGGAGCATCGCATGACCCTTGCTCCTTGCCCATGCCTCGAGCGCCAGTGCTTTTGTGCCCGTCATGTCGGCCATGTAACCGGGCAGGAAGACCAGGGCCGGCCCGTGTCCGTGCAAATGCTCGAACGCGATATTTATGCCGTCTTGGCGGGTCAGATTACCCATTCGACGCTGAGCATTTCCATTGTCGCGTCGCGCTTGGCACCACGCTTTTCAACCATGATCGTGTGGAGTTTGCGGATCGTGTCGCTGCCTGCTGTCTCGAACATGTTGGGAAAGACGCCGTGGACGAGCGCCTTTGTGCCCCCCGATATCATCGCAACGCCAAAGCTGCCCGCGACGCGAAGATGCGCCCAGTAACTTTCGCCGACAGTGCGCGGATGGTCGAGGAAGATGCGGCTGATCACAGGTCTGTTCTCCTTAACTGACGCCACCCGGCTCGCCCTCGCGCGGGGCAGGATGCGCGGTGCCTTGGCGGGCGGATGGGGCATGGGCGCTGTCGATGGATTCCAAAGGCTGGGGCTTGTCGAGTTCGCCTTCCCATTTGGCAACGACGACCGTGGCGACGGCATTGCCGACGACATTGGTGCCGGTCCGCCCCATGTCGAGGAACTGGTCGACGGCGAGGATCAGGACCAGTCCTGCTTCGGGCAGACCAAATTGTGCCATCGTGCCTGCAATCACGACGAGCGATGCGCGCGGCACCGCGGCCATGCCTTTCGATGTCAGCATCAGCGTCAGCAGCATTGTTGCTTGCTGCGCAAAGGTCAGCTCGATGCCGTAAAGCTGGGCAATGAAGATCGACGCAAACGTCATATACATCATCGATCCGTCGAGATTGAACGAATAGCCAAGCGGGAGGACAAAGCTCGAAATCCGGTTGGGGACGCCGAATTTGTCGAGCGCTTCCAATGTGCGTGGATAGGCGGCTTCGGACGACGCGGTCGAAAAGGCGAGCAGGATCGGATCGCGGATGTAACGGATCAGCTGGCCGATGCGCGGCCCGATGACGAGGAAACCAGCAAAGATAAGCAGCAGCCACAGGACGCCGAGCCCAAGGTAAAAACTGCCGATGAACTTTCCGAAGGTCATCAATATGCCGAGGCCGTTGACCGAAATCGCCTTTGCCATCGCTGCGAAGACTGCGACCGGCGACACGCGCATGACATAGTTGGTAACGACGAGCATGACTTCGACGAGTGCATCAACACCTTTGACGATGGCCGCACCCTTCTCGCCAACTGCGGTCAGCGCGACGCCGAAAAAGACCGAGAAAATCACAATCTGAAGCATGGTCGTGTTCGACATTGCCTCGAAAATAGATTTGGGGACCATCTCGGTGATCGTCTTGAACATGTCGCCCGACGCAGGGTCGATCCCCGTGTCGCCCAAGGCTTTGCTCAGATCGAGACCCGAGTCGACGCCCGGTTGCAACACGTTGACCAGTATCATGCCGAGCGAGAGCGAAACGACTGTTGCACCGAGAAACCAGGTAATCGTCTTGGCACCAACGCGGCCGAGCGACGCCGTGTCGCCCATATGAACGATCCCGGCGACAAGCGTTGCGAACACCAGTGGTGCCACGATCATCTTGATCAGCCGCA
>JAYUYR010000170.1:0-5264 GCA_043752405.1 Sphingomonas sp.
CCACCGGTCCGCACACCGCCGCCTATCGCGACGAAACTGCAATCAGCGTCGGTCCGATTGATCAGATGATGCCCGTTCGTACTGCCCTTCGGCCACGCCGCGCAGTCGCCGGGTCGCATGACAGTCTCGCTATGATCTTCGACCAGCGTCGCCTCGCCCGTCAGCATCACGACAAACTCATCCTCGCCATCATGCCAGTGCCGTTGCGACGACCATGCACCGGGTTTGAGGACGACATGGCTCGCGCCAAAGTCGGTCAGGCCGTTGGCAGGCGCCAGCCGTCGATACCACCGCCCCTGAACTTCGGCATCGAACGGCGGTGGATACCCCGTGGCGTTGGTCTGCGGGATGGCGTCGAGCGATATTTTGGGCATAGGGGGAATATGTCCGACGCCATCACTCTCGCCAAGTCCCTTATTGCCGCGCCCAGCATCACGCCTGCCACCGGCGCAGTCTTCGATGTGCTGGCGGCCGCGCTGACCGCGCAGGGCTTCGACGTCGAACGCTTAATCGTCGGCGAAGCGCCTGACGGCCCCGTCGAAAACCTGCTTGCGACGCGGGGGGGCGACACCGGCCCGCATTTTGCGTTCGCGGGGCATCTCGACGTCGTTCCGCCGGGCGAAGGCTGGGCAACCGACCCGTTTACGCCCGAAGTCCGGGGCGATCTTCTCCACGGTCGCGGCGCGGTCGATATGAAAGGCTCAATTGCCGCCTTCGTCGCGGCGGCGGGACGGCATCGCCATCACAATGGCCGGATGACTCTCATCATCACCGGCGACGAAGAAGGCCCCGCCACCTATGGCACCGTCGCGCTGATCGACCGGATGCGTGCGCGCGACCTCATCCCCGACCTGTGCCTCGTCGGCGAACCCACCTCCGCTATCCGGCTGGGCGACACGATCAAGATCGGGCGGCGCGGTTCGGTCAACATCTGGATCGAGGTTGCGGGCACGCAGGGTCACGTTGCCTACCCCCATCTCGCCGATAACCCGATTCCCGCACTGGTCCGCATCCTTTCGGCCATCGAAGCGATCCACCTCGACGACGGCACCGACTGGTTCCAGCCGTCGAACATCGAGATCACCACCGTCGACGTCGCCAATCCCGCCACCAATGTCATCCCCGCCAAGGCATCCGCCCGGCTCAGCATCCGCTTCAACGACCTCCAGAACGGTCAGGCGCTGGTCGACCGCGTCACCGCCATCGCCACCGCCGAAAGCCCGCGCGCGACCGTCACCGCGCGTATCTACGGCGAATCCTTCCTCACCCCGCCCGGTGCGCTCAGCAGCCTGATTGCCGATGCCGTCACCGAAGTCACCGGCCTCACGCCCGAACTCTCGACCACCGGCGGCACGTCGGATGCGCGTTATCTGGTAAAGCTTTGCCCCGTCGCCGAATTCGGCCTGTGCAATGCGACCATGCACAAACTCGACGAAGCCGTCGCGCTCGCCGACATCGACGCGCTGACCGACATTTATGCCGGTATCCTCGACCGGGTATTCGGTTAGCGCGGACGCCGCAGCACGATGTAGAGCGCGCCCGCTCCGCCGTGACGCGGATGCGCGTTACGAACCGCAGCAATGGCTGGTCGATGCCGTGACGCGGCGAGCCAATCGCCGACCGAACTGCGGATGATCCCGCGCAACGGCAAATCAATCCGGCTGCCCCCCACCCGCGGCGCCCGTCCGGTAATCAGCAGGATGATGCGCGCGCCATCGCGAATCGCCTCGTCCAGCCCCCGGTCGAGCCGGTGATGCGCAGCGGCCAGGTTATAGCCATGCAAATCGATAGTGAGGTCGGGCGTAATCTGGCCGGTGCCGATCTTCTTGTCCCACGTCCCGTCGAGCGTGCCGGGCGATGGCTTAGGCACGGTTCGCGCGACAAACCGTGGTTGACCTATGGTCGCCTTCGGCCCGACAGGCTCCGCAATGCGGGTTACGGGCACGTCTTTCACAACCGGCACTACCGGACGCAACGCGCGCACTGACCCCGCCACGCGCCGCCATAAAGCGGCTTCGTCAGGGCTAAGGCGTCTTCCTGCCATCTGTCATCAACCGCGCCAGCGTCCCCTTTGGCACCAGCACGAACGCCGTCCCGCGCGCCGTCATGCCACCGGCAATCCGCTTGGCCTCTTCGCCCGCACCCCAGAATGTATCGAAGCGGTTCGCCCCTTTGATCGCGCCACCAATGTCCTGCGCCACCCACAAGCCACTGGCGTCGGCGCGGTCCATCGACAGGAACACCGGTGCGCCCAGCGGCACGAACATCGGATCGGTCGCCACACTCGCCTGACGCTTCACGACCACATTGAGCGAGCCGAGCGGCCCTTCGCCATTCAGCTCGGCGAAAAATACGAAGCTCTTGTTCTCGCGCATGATCGCGCGCCCTTCGTCGGGGTTGGCCTGCAGATAGGCCATAACACCCTGCATTGTATATTGCCCCGGTTGGAGCATCGCCCGCTCGCGCATAAAAGCGCCGATACTATTATAGGTCCGCCCGTTCTGTCCCGCATAGGTCAGCCGCATGATCGTCCCGTCGGGCAAGCGCAGTCGCCCCGACCCCTGCACCTGGAACATGAAGAACTCGATCCGGTCGGCAGCCCAGGCAATCTCAAGCCCGCGCCCGGCCAGCGCGCCGTCCTCGATCTGCCCGCGGTCCGCATAGGGCACCATCGTCCCGCTTGCGATCCGCCCACTCAGCTTCCTGCCTTTCAGCCCGTCGTTGAATGCGCCCAAGTCAATTTCGACAAGGTCGGGCGGACGGCGGTAAATCGGCACTGGATAAGCCGAAGATTGCGTGCGCGACCCTTCGATCTCGGGTTCGTAATATCCCGTAGCAAACGCCGCCCCGGTGCCGACCTGCACCGTTTCAAAGCGATCAATGAAAAAGGACTTAGCGTTCGCCGGATCCCATTTGCCTGCCGCTTCACAAACGCGCGCCCAGTCCTCGTTGCGGGTCAGGCCCGACAAGTCGTTGCGCTTCGTCGCAGCAGGGCAACTGGCAATAAATGATGCCAACACCCGTCGGGCGCCGTCTTCGGTCAACGGCAACGATGCGATGTCAGGTCCTGGAACGATACCAACGGCACGCGCAGTCGTCCCGGTGGCGGCACTTGTCGCAACAGGGGTAATCGGCGTTGTTGCAATTGGCTTTAGCGCAACCGGCGTATCCGCCGGCGCTGTCACACGTGCTGGTTGCCCGACAGCACGCGGCACAATGGTATCTGCGCAGGCCGTCAGCGTCAGCCCGGCCAACACAACCCAAAGCGCTTGCTTCATGCTGATTCGTCGGTGTCGGTCAGAATCCAGTTGGGGTCCGCCGCGCGCACGGTGCGCGTGAACGTCCACACATCATGCGTCGGCACGGCATCGCTCAGCGACCCGGCAATCACATTGCCATCGGCATCGCGCGTCACCGCCGAAATATCGGCATCGAACCGCACCGTGACTGTCGCCACTTTGTTGTTGAGTTCCGCCGATGAAATTGTCGCATTCTCGATATTCATGAGACGGTTTTCGAGGACGTGCCCCGCCGTCGTGCGCTCGGCAATCGACGTTGCGAAGGCTTCACGAACGTCATCACCGACATAAGGGGCCAGCGCTTCCTCGTCACCGCGCCAATATGCCTCCAGGATCATGCGATACGCCGCTTTGGACCCTTCGAGAAACCGCCCGACATCAAAGCTGTTGTCGGCAGTGATGATTGCGCGGACGCCCGCCGCAGCAGCGGGTTCGAATACCGTATCCGACAGTGCCGAAGGCTTGGCGCTGGCTTCCTCAATCGCAACCGGCGTGCCCGTCACTGGCGTGTCGAGCGGCGCTACAAAAGTTTGCTCATGCCCCGTCCGCTTACCCAGGACCGAGTAGAGCCGGAGCGCAATAAACGCCGTAACCATTGCGAGAAGGACGATAGCAACCACAAAACCTCCGAGAACTTCAAACCCTACATAGGACGCATAGCATGTCGATACAAACTGGCATTGCTCTATGGGGTTTCATCCTGCTAGGCGCGCAACTCGCATACTCCAATGTTTTTTGCAGGATCGACACGACATGGCCGACGAACAGGGCACCGAAGCACTTGCCAATGGCGAAGACACCAACCCGCAAGCGGGCGTGATTTCGCAATATGTAAAGGACTTGTCATTCGAAAACCCCAACGCGCCGGCGGTTTACCAGTGGCAGGGCCAGCCGCAGATCGACGTGCAATTCAACATCGCTTCGGGTCAGGTCGGCGACGACGTGTATGAGGTCGTTCTGAAAATCGACGTGAAGGCAACCGCTGACGACAAGGTGGCATTTCAGGTCGAACTTTCCTATGCGGGCCTGTTTGGACTGCGGAACATTCCCGAAGACCAGCTTCAGCCGTTCCTGCTCGCCGAAGCGCCGCGCATCCTATTCCCCTTCGCCCGCCGGATGCTGGCCGATGTCGTCCGCGACGGCGGCTTTCCGCCACTGATGCTTGAACCAATCGACTTCGGTCAACTCTATCTGGCCCAGGCTGCACAGGCCGAACAAATGGCAGCGCCGATGGGGCAGGCCTGAGAGCCGCGCGCGGACGCATGAACCTCGTCCGCGCCACCGCATCGATTGGATCACTAACACTGATCAGCCGTGTGCTCGGCATGGTGCGTGACATGCTTATGGCGCGTTATGTCGGTGCCGGCCTCGCGTCCGATGCCTTCCTCATCGCGTGGCGCTTGCCGAACCTGTTTCGGGCTTTGTTCGCCGAAGGCGCGTTTGCTGCCGTGTTCGTGCCGATGTTCAACCGGCGCATGACCGAGGCCGAAAAAGAAAAAGCCGGATCGGGCCTTGCCGCCGCCAATATCTTTGCCGGACAAGTGCTGTCGGTGCTGTTCCCGTTTCTGCTGGTCTTTACGGCCATCATGATCGCCGCAACCGGGCCGATCGTTTATGCCATGACCGGCGGTTTTCCGGCCAATGGTCCTCTTGGGAACGGTCCGGAGAAATTTGCGCTCGCGCGTCACCTAACGCAGATCACTTTTCCCTACCTCGGACTGATCTCGCTGGTGTCGCTGATGGGCGGGATTTTGAATTCGCTGAACCGGTTTTGGGTCAATGCGGCCGCTCCCATCCTCTTGAACGTCGCAATGATCGTCGCGATCCTGCTTTTTCGGGGGCGCACCCAGGCCGAAACGGCGGAAATGCAGGCAATTGCCGTTACGGTCGCCGGGGTACTGCAACTCTTGTGGCTCATCTGGTCGTGCCGCCGCGCGGGCGTGGTCCTCCAGCTGACCCGACCGA
>JAYUYR010000171.1:0-5260 GCA_043752405.1 Sphingomonas sp.
ACCGCAAGCATTACGAACGCAAAAAAGAACCAGCCATAGACAAGATGGTCAAACCCCGTCGCGGCTTCAACCGACGTCAGATGTGCCGCATAAATCGTCCCGAACGCGCGCAAGCCGTTGGCGAGAATCGGCGCGACTAGGCACAGCGTCATAAACACTACCCGCCGCCGCCAGCTACGAAAGCAAGCATGGGCGACCAGCGCGCCATAAGCGATCATCGCGACCAGAAACTTCACCCCCGCGCACGCCTCGGCCACCTCGAACCACCCGGTCGGGGTCGTGATAAACACCCCATCGATTTGCGCGGGCACATTGGCCAGATTGAGCAGCGCCATCGTCATTGTCGCGGTCAGCGTCTGCATTGCGGGCACAATCTCGTCGCCGACGGGGATAAGGAAAACGAGGTAGAAAACCGGAAACAGCAACGCCCGCAATGCCGCCGGACCCAGAACCGTCAGGATCGCCGCCTGCACCATCCCGACAAGCGCAGCATGACGGATCACCGCCACTCCCGCCGCCTCGCCCATCAACCAACCAAATGCAGCCAGCCCCAGCACTGCCAGCCCCGGCACCCACGCGCGCGGTGTGACGTGCACGACCTCATGCCGTCGCTGCCAAACCAGCCACGCCACCAGCGGCAAAATGAACAGGCAGTGGCCGTAGGTCGAACTGTTCCACCACTGGTGCGCCATCGCGGCGGCATCGCGGGCGAAAAGGAGAAGGACGGAGAGGATAGCGGCGGCAAGCGCAGTAAGGTGCTGTTTCCACAACCCCGCTTCCCTGAGCTTGTCGAAGGGCTGCCCTTCCTTCTGTCCATCGGCCAAGAAGGACAGGCCTTCGACAAGCTCAGGCTGGTCGGCACTTTTCACGATCACCGCCCCACAAACCCGGCCAGCGGTGCCAGCTGCGCATCCCACCTATAGGTTTTCACCATCCGCGCGCGTGCGGCCTTGCCGATGGCGGAGGCACGCACCGGGTCTTTCAAAAGCGCGATCACTGCCTCGGCAGGATCATCCGCCACTACCAGTTCATTCGCATCAATGCCCTCGGCAGCACCAGGCGACACGACACAGGCCTTGCCCATCGCCATTGCTTCCAGAACCTTGTTCTGCACGCCGCGCGCGATCCGCAGCGGTGCGACCACCACGGATGCCGCTGCAAGCCAGGGCCGGGTATCGGGCACTTCCCCCGTCACAGTCACCCCGGCACTCGCCAGCGCCTGCACTGCCGCCGTGGGCGCGCGACCGACGATTGCGAACCGCACATCGGAAACAGCCGACTGTAGTTTCGGGAGAGCATCTCGCGCAAACGTCGTGACAGCTTCGACATTCGGAGCATAGTCCATCTGCCCCGCAAAAACGATCAGAGGCCGTGGCACATCGACCGGCGGCACCACATCGGGCGAAAACCGGTCCAAATCTACGCCGTTACCCATCACTTCGGCGGGCAAGCCCGTTTCACGCATGAACAACCCCGCTTCGGCATCGCTCACGAACAACGACACATCGGCCCGCTTTGCTGTTGCGATCTCCCAGGTCAGCAGCCGCTTTGCTTCCTGCCGCCCCGCAAAGCCCATCGCCGCGAACTTCGCCGAATCCATATCGACGAAATCCATCACGAACCGGCCCGTAAAGTCAGCGGGAACATATTGCGCCATCTGGCTGGAGAATGCGTAAATTGTATCTATCTGATACGTCTCAAGCACATGCCGCACGTCGATCTCGAGTTCTGCAACACGAAACGCTTCAACCGAGGCTGGCGTTTTCGCGCGAAGCGCTCGGGCCATTGCAAGCATGTTAGAAGTGCGACGCCGCCGTGCATGAAGCGTTTCCGACAGCTCGCCAACCTTAAATAGCGCCTCGTCATTCTCCTCGTCAAAGGGCGCGCATACATGCACGGGTGCCAGCGTCGCCAGCGCTTTCAGGACATGCCACGACCGTATCCGGTCCCCACGGTCCGGCGGGTACGGCAAGCGGTGCGCAAGGAACAATATGTCCCCCATCACCCCAATCCGCGCGCAATCATCGGTCCCAACCGGTTCGCGACGAATAACGGCAATTTCTGCCACAACTGCACTTTACGGCTATATTTCGGGTCGAGCGGGTTGATCACGCGCGCCTTGCCCGCCGAGCGTTTCGCATAAGCGATCGGCACGGCTTCGAACCCCCAATTTTGCTTGAACGCCGCAGCGCCCGTCCCGACCTTCGACCGTCCAAAGTCAAACCGCGTGCAACCTCGTTCGCGGGCATGGCGCATCAGCGCGAAATACATCAGCTCATTGGCGCGCGCCGGTCGTGCCGCCGCCGTGCCGCCGCCCCAATAGGGCATGACGACCCCGCGATGATACAGGCTCAGCACACTGGCGAGCGGCTTTCCGTTCTTACGCACAGTCAGTATATCGGCTTCATTTCCGAAGTTATCGAGCACGGCATCGAACAGGCGGCGCGGAAACACCGGCGTCCCCAGGTTGCGGACGCTTTCGGCATAGACCGCGTAATGGGCAGCACGATCACCAATATCGACGCTCAAACCGTGGCAAAGCCCCTTACGCACCTCGGCCCGTTGTTTGCGCGGAATGGCAAGCAGTTCGGCCTCATCGTCACTTGCCAGATCACGCGCGAAACCGAGATATGCTGTGCTATCCTGCGCCCAGTCGTCCGGCAGCACCCCCCCGCGCAGCTCCACCGTCGGGCAGGATGTTTCGGTTGCCAGCGCCCGTACCGCCTCTGACAACGCTGTCACACTTGCCGCATCGGTTGCCAATATCCCGCCGCCCACCGCAAACCCGCTCGACACCAGTGCCCGCCCGAACAATCGCGAATGGATTTCGTGAAGCGGGAGCACTCCCGTCACCCCGCCCTCCTCCGCAAGCAGATAATGCCCCTTGTGCCCGCACCCCTTGGTCACCGCGTCGACCCAGGCGCGACGATGAAAGGGCGTTGCATCGGGATGCACATCGACAAACGCGTCGATCACCGCGCAATCGCCGGGCGATGCCAGGTCGGCACGGCGGATCGTCGTCATTGTGCCGCCGCCCGTGCCGCGACCTCATCCACCCGGCCCCATTCGAATGCGCCCATCATCCGCGTCAGCTTGGCCGCCATGCCATCCAGATTGGTGTAGTGCCGCACTTTCGAACGTATCGGCGCGCCCGGTACACGCGGCTGATCGGGGTCGATTTCCCAAGGGTGGAAATAGAATATCCCTGGCTGTCCCGCTGCATTGACTTGCTTGATGGCCCAACGTGAAAAGCCATAAGGCAACAGGCGAAAAAACCCTCCGCCACCTGCCGCCAGTGTCCGTCCGGCAAACTTCGCAGTGGTAACGGGCAACTCGATCAGATCGCTCCCCGCCACCGGCCGGAATGCAAAGCGGGGCGCTTCGGGCCAGCCATAATGGTCATGCACCACAGGCGCGACGCTCGAGGAATAGGTATAGCCCTGATCGGCCAACACCTGGTGTGCCCACGGCGTTCGCTTGTCGATGGAGAAACTTGGCGCGCGGTATCCTGTTACCATAACGCCGCCGGCATGCTCCAGCGTCCGTCGCGTCCGCACCAGGTCGTTGGCAAATTGCTCTGATGTCATTGTAAAAACACGATCATGGCCCCAGCCATGACTTGCCACTTCATGCCCCGCATCGGCAATCCGCCGGATCAGTGCCGGATAGCGTGACGCAACCCATCCCAGCGTGAAGAACGTTGCTTTGACGTCAGCTTCGGCAAACAGCGCCAGCACGGCATCGGTGTTCGCCTCGACCCGGCACGGCAAGTCATCCCAGTCCTCGCGACGGATCGTTTTTTCAAACGCACCGACCTGAAACCAGTCTTCAATATCGACTGACAGTGCGTTGAGCATTTCCGGACCCTAACCGTTCAAGCCGGACTTGTCGAAAGATCAAGCAGCCGAGGCGCGCGCCATGGCGTCATCGCGTTCGACCCAATCGACGAGCAGCGTCAATACCCTGCGAAGCGCGGCTTCCTGCTCCTGCGACTGGGCTTCGAGCATCGCGAGCCGTGCCGCATGGTCGAGCAACCGTCCGTCATCAACGACAGCCATGGGCGCAACAGGATTAGGAGCAGGCATCGCAGCATTTTTTGGCGCCTCATTGCCAAGATCACTCAGCACGCGACCGACGAGAACGCCGTCGATGACCGTCGCCCCTTCGATCGAGCCCATCAACAAGGCGCGCGTCGCCAGCGTATTCAGCTTGCGGGGCAAACCGCCACTGGCGACATGCAATGCCGCAACCGCATCAGCAGTGAAATTCGGATTGCCCGTCCATCCCACGATCTTCAAACGATGCTCGAGATACGGCAACGTCTCTTCGGCCAGCATCGGGTCGAGATGATGCGTCGCGATGACCCGCTGGCGCATTTGCTCGAGCGCGGGCGCGGCGTTCAAACGATCTCGAAATTCGGGCTGTCCCAGCAGGAAAATCTGCAACAATGCCTGCCCCTCGGCCTGGAAGTTCGACAGCATCCGCAGTTCTTCGAGACCGCCGAGCGGCAAGTTCTGCGCTTCGTCAACAATCAGCAGTGTCCGGCGCCCCCCGCGCCCGGTTTCAACCAGATAGCGTTCGATGCGGCCCAGCAGCTGCGCCTTTTCGACACCTTCGGTCGACAGGCCGAACGCCTGCGCGGTCAGCCGCAGCATGTCGTCGCCTTCGACCTGTGTCGATACGATGTTGAACGCTTGCAGCCGTGCCGGATCGATCGATGCCATCAGATAACCCACCAGCGTCGTCTTGCCCGCACCGATGTCGCCAGTAACGACAATGAACCCTTCATTCTGGGCCAGGCCATAGCCAAGATAGGCCATCGCTTTCTTATGCGTTCTGCTCTCGAACCAGAAACGCGCGTCGGGCGTCAGTTGGAACGGTGCGGCGGTAAGGCCATAATGATCGGTATACATGCGAACTGTCCCTAGAATTCGTATCGTGCGCCCACCAGCGCAGACCCGGTCAAACTTGATGCAACATCTTCGACGCGCGACGAATATAGGCCAAGCGCGGCGCTCCCCGAAAAACGCTCCCCGAAACGACGGTAATAGGCCGCCGTCGCCCCCGTGCCGATCACATTCGGCGCACCGATGATGCCGCTGTCATACAAATTGGCATAAACGCTCGCATCGACACTCGACACTTCGTCGATCTGTCGCGCCACAAATGCCTGCAGGTAATAACTTTCGTCCTTGACGCCATTTGTCGAGAAAAACGCACTCGCGGGTGCAAAGAATTTGCGTTGTGCATAGCCCCCGCC
>JAYUYR010000172.1:0-5254 GCA_043752405.1 Sphingomonas sp.
GCCATGCGAGGCATGGCCATGCGATTTCAGGAAATAGGCCGCCATCATCGGCGTGATCGTCCGCGCCACGGCAAGGCTAACCAACACAGCGGCCACCACCGTAAGCCCGAAATTCTTGAAAAACTGGCCCGAAATACCGGGCATCAGACCAACCGGCAGGAACACCGCGACAATCGCCATTGTCGTCGCCAGCACGGCAAGGCCGATTTCGTCGGCAGCATCGATCGAGGCCTGATACGCGCTTTTGCCCATGCGCATGTGGCGGACGATATTCTCGATTTCGACAATCGCGTCATCGACGAGGACACCGGCGACAAGGCTCAAGGCGAGGAGCGACAAAAAGTTGAGCGTAAAGCCCATCATGTCCATGAACCAGAATGCAGGAATGGCCGACAGCGGTATAGCCACCGCGGCAATCAGCGTCGCACGCCAATCGCGCAGGAACAGCCACACCACGAGAACCGCCAATATTGCGCCCTCGATCATCGCGTGGATTGCCGATTTATACTGCGCCATCGTGTCGTTCACGCTGGTGAACAGCTCGACGTAGGAAACCTTCGGGTTCGATTTCTTCAGCGCATCGAGCTCCTTGTTCACTTCCTTGTACACCGACACTTCGGACGCGCCCTTTGACCGTTCGATGGCAAAGCTCAACACCTGACGACCGTTCATTTTGGCCAGTGTCCGCTGTTCGGCATAGGCATCGCGCACCTCGCCAAGGTCGGCGAGCTTGATCGTCCGGCCCCCGCCTGCCGAGATATTCATCTGCGACAAGGCAAAGGCATTGCGCGCATTGCCCAGCACACGGACCGATTGTTCGGAGCCGCCGATTTCCGCGCGACCCCCGGCTGCGTTGAGATTGATCGAGCGTAGCTGGGCATTGACCTGTGACGCGGTCACACCCTGTGCCTGGAGCTTGGCTGGATCGAGGACAACGCGGATTTCGCGGTCGACCCCGCCACTGCGCGACACGGTGGCGACGCCCGCGATCGACCGCAGTTTCTTGGCGACGGTATTGTCGATAAACCAGCTCAGTTCCTCGAGCGACATATCGCGCGATTCGGCCGAAAAAATGGCGATTTCGCTGCCGCCAATGTCCACGCGAGAGACTTGCGGTTCAAGAATGCCATCGGGAAGGTCGCTGCGAATGTTGGCCACCGCATCGCGCACGTCATTGACCGCGCGGTCGATGGGGGTGCCGATGGCGAACTGGACAAATGTGTTCGAATTGCCTTCGCGCACGGACGAATTGATCTCGTCGATGCCGTTGACGCCGCGCACGGCCGCCTCGACCTTTTGCGTAACCTGGGTTTCCATTTCGCTGGGCGCGGCACCCGGCTGCGTAATGTTGATCTGCGCGGCGGGAAAGTCGATGTCGGGACTGTCGTTGATGCTCATCCGCGAAAAGGAGAGAACGCCCGCCAGCAACAATGCAATGAACAAGACAATCGGCGGGACGGGATTACGGATCGCCCATGCCGAAATGTTACGGAAACTCATCGCGTTAACATCCTTCAAGCAATCAACTGGGCGCCTTGGCCCGCTGTGGTATAATCACTTCGCCAGGGTTGAGGAAGGCACCTGCACTCAGCACGACTGCTTCCTGTCCGGTCAGACCAGCGAGCACGGTAACACCGCGGTCGTTGACGTCGCCGACCTGGACATCGCGCCGCTCGATCTTGTTGTCCTTACCCACGATGAAGACATAATTGCCCTTGGCATCGCTCTGCACTGCCGATTCGGGAAGCAACGGCACATCGGCTGCGCCGCTGATGATGCTGGCCGACGCAAAGCCACCGGGACGCAATGCCTTGTCATAGGGAATCGCGATGCGCGCGATGCCCTGGCGCGATTGCGGATCGATGACGGGGGCCACTTGCCAGATTTGCCCGCTGAACACCTGCGCGGAGCCGACCGGCGTAATCTTGGCCTGCTGGCCGACAGTCATGCGCGCAAGATCACTTTCGCCGAGCTTGGCCAATAGTTCGATCTCGCCACCCTTGGCCATGCGGAACAGCATCCCCGAACCGCTGCTGACGATCTGGCCGGGTTCGATCTTGCGTTCCAGTATCAATCCGGCGGCAGGAGCCCGAATGTCGAGCCGCGCATTGCTGGCGAGCGACTGCTGATATTGCGCCCGGGCAACGTTGACGCGCGCGCGCGCCGAATCGAGGGTTGCCGTCTTGCGATCGATATCGGCCTTTGAAATAAATCCGCGTGCGACCAATGCCTGCGCACGGTTGAGTTCGGATTGCGCAAGCCGCGCATCGGCTTCGGACACCGCGATCTGCGATCCGAGCGATGCCGCCTGTTGCGACTGCACTCGCCGGTCGATGGTCGCGAGGACCTGCCCCGCGCCGACCCACTGGCCGGGCTCAACCAGGACCGAAGCCACCATGCCGCCTTCACCCGCGACGCCAATAGGCATTTCGCGACGCGCGGCCAGATTGCCCGTTGCCGAAACGACACGATCCACTGTCTGCCGACCGGGGACGACCACCGTGACGGTCGGCGATTGCTTACCACCTTTGCCCCCCGCCGCGTTCGCTGCCGCCTTGTCATCGCCGCGACCAAACATCAGCCACGCGCCCACGAGCACAAGTGCTGCGACGACCAAGGCGATGATGATATTGCGCCGCCGCTTGCGCCGCGCCACTTCAGCGTCGTCGATCAGAGCAAACTCTGCACCTGGATTCAAAGAACCCTGTGTCGAAAATCCAGATTCGAAATTCATTGCCAACCGCCCTTATCGCCGTGGATGCCGTTATCGATGGACTGTATTACATCAATAAGGCACCACACTCAAGCGTGGTGTATCGTTGCACTGCACCATAAACGGTTGGCCGCGGAGAGCAAGGTGGAACCGGCTTGCATTTGCACCCAAACCGCGCCTTAGGGGCTTGGTGATATAGCAGTCATTCAGCCCCGATGCAGTTTGCCTGCTTCACATCATTTATTGTTGGATTATCAACGCTGAAGGAGACTTTATGATTAAGCGGATAGTAGTTGCAGTAGCTATGGCGGCATTGCCGTCGGTGGCAATGGCTGACGTCACCGGACCGACCATTTCGGGCACCCGGCTCGACATCGTCGCGCAGGGATCGGTCAAGCGCGTGCCCGATATTGCGATTATTTCAGCCGGCGTCGTGACGCAGGCGCGCGATGCAAAGTCGGCGATGGCCGCCAACGCAACGGCAATGGCACAGGTTCTGAAGGCCTTGCGCGGTGCCGGCGTGGCTGACCGCGACATGGCGACGGCGCAGATCGGCCTCAATCCGCAATATCGTTATGCCGAAAACCAGCCGCCGATCCTCACGGGCTATCAGGCGAACAACAGCGTGACAGTGCGTTTTCGCGATATTGCAAAGTCTGGCGCGATCCTCGACGCACTGGTGACCGCAGGGGCAAACCAGATCAACGGGCCAACGCTGGCGCTCGACAAACCCCAAGCCGCTCAGGACGAAGCGCGCATCGAGGCCATCAAAACAGCGCGTACGCGTGCCGATCTTTATGCGCGCGCGGCGGGGCTGAGCGTCAAACGCATCGTCGCAATTACCGAGACGGGCGACGTGTCTCCTCCCCGGCCCATGCCGATGATGGTCCGCGAACAAATGTCCGATGCTTCGGCAAAATCCGAAGTCGTTCCCGGTGAACAGGACGTCGGGGTCTCGGTCTCGGTGACGTTTGAACTTGGGTAATCACAGGCGATAGATACGTTTCGCCCCGATGGCCCTCATCAGGCCACCGGGGCGGTACGCAACTCGTCGACGATCAATATTTTTGCTGGCGTTCGTAGAGCGATTTATAATGCTGGATGCGCGTAACGCGAAGGCCGGGCATGCCCGAACGATCCACGGCACGCTGCCATCCGGCAAACTCCTCAAGCGTCAGACCATAGCGGTCGCAGACATCGTCAATCGAGAGTAACCCACCGTTTACGGCGGCCACGACTTCGGCCTTGCGGCGAACGACCCAACGCGTGGTGCCCGCCGGTGGTAAAGTCGCCAGCGTCAAGGGCTCGCCCAAGGGGCCGATCACTTGCGCAGGGCGGATTTTTTGGTTCTCGATCATTTAATCCCTCACAGACACCAACGGGTGCCAAACACTCACTTGATTTGCCGGATGTAACAGCAAGGGCTTGAAGGAACGCTGAAACGCCAAGGTAAACGCGGCGGTCATTTTAGTTTACTTTGACTTACAGATGCATTGATCTGGTCGCTGAATCGGTGGATGACGGCGATGGGCTGTCCCACGGGCGCAAATATATCGACCAGCGGGTCGGCAACGATCTCAGGCGCGGTCGATTGCAGGCGCAGTTGAATCGATGCCGTCCTGCTCGCGCCCTGCCGCGCACTGATGTCAGCTAGGAGCACCGGCAAGCTGGGGGTAGCGGGGTCGGGCTTGGCCTTGCGACGGCGGCGGGCGAAACTCATGTCCATGCGCCAAGCTATGCGCATGACAAGGTGAAGACAGGGTAAACCATGACAAAAGTCATGCGCGCCGCTAAGGGGACACGCATGGACGACCTCTTTCAGCTTGGCAGCCTGACCGGCAAACGCATTGTCGTGGCGATGTCGGGCGGCGTCGATTCGTCGGTGGTCGCCGCTCTTGCCGCGCGGTCAGGGGCCGAAACCATCGGTGTGACGCTTCAGCTCTATAACCACGGCGAAGCGACCAAGCGGCCGGGGGCGTGCTGCGCCGGACAGGACATCCGTGATGCCCGCGCCGTCGCCGACAAGCTCGGCATCGCGCATTATGTCTTCGACCATGAAAGCCGGTTCCGCGATTCGGTGATCGACAGTTTTGCCGACGAATATATGGCTGGACGCACCCCTATTCCCTGTGTCCGCTGCAACATGGGGGTGAAATTCACTGACTTATTTGCGCTGGCAAAGGATCTCGGTGCCGATTGCCTCGCCACCGGTCATTATGTCCGCCGGATGATGGGTGCCGGGGGCGCCGAACTCCACCGCGCCATCGACCCCGCCCGCGACCAGAGCTATTTCCTGTTCGCCACGACCACGGCCCAGCTCGATTATCTGCGCTTTCCGCTCGGCGGTATGGAGAAAAGCGCCGTGCGCGCGATTGCCGCCGACCTCGCGCTGGGTGTCGCGGCCAAGCCCGACAGTCAGGACATCTGCTTTGTCCCCGACGGTGATTATGCCGGCCTCGTCAAAAAACTCCGCCCCGAAGCGGCAACCGGCGGCGATATCGTCGATATGGCCGGGCGCGTCCTCGGTCGGCATCAGGGCAT
>JAYUYR010000173.1:0-5253 GCA_043752405.1 Sphingomonas sp.
CGGATAACGCGCGACGATGCTCGCGGCCTCGGCGGCGTTCGCGGGCGTCCAGGCGAATGCACCCCAGCGCGCGCGGACTTCGGCTTCGGGCGGCGTGTGCGGGAGGTCAGCCATCAGCTGTCCCGATACTCTTTTGAAAGACGCTTACGCGTGAACTTCTTGTAGATTCCGTCGCTCTTCTCAGTCGCCGCCTTGAATGCGATTGCAATAACGAAAATCGCCCAAGCTGCAAAAACTAAGGAACCAATTACGAGAGTGGGCAGACCGATAGCCCTGTCTCCCATCCATAACATGATGGCACCCGGAATCATAAAAACGCTGGCCTCGGCAGCTTCTCTCTCAGCACCGCTGTCCAGCAGAAAATAAGACTGTCGCTGCTGGTTAAATACACGCGAGCGAATGTGCGCGCGCTTGCGCTCGAAGAACGCCCTCACCGGTCGCACTCCCCGAACACAATATCCATCGCGCCAAGCACAGCCGTCGCATCCGCCAGCATGTGGCCCTTCAGCATGAAGTCCATCGCCTGCAAATGGCTGAACGCAGTCGGACGGATCTTGCACCGATACGGTTTATTCGTCCCGTCGGCGACGAGGTAGACGCCGAATTCGCCCTTGGGGCTTTCGGTCGCGACATAGACTTCGCCGGCGGGGACGTGGAAGCCCTCGGTATAGAGCTTAAAGTGATGGATCATCGCTTCCATCGACCGCTTCATGTCGGCGCGTTTGGGCGGCGCGACCTTGGCATTGTCGGTCATCACTGGCCCCAAGGGCATTTCGTTCAGGCACTGCTTCATGATGCGCGCCGACTGCCGCACTTCCTCGACGCGGACCATAAACCGGTCATAGCAATCGCCGCGCGTCCCGACCGGCACGTCAAAGTCCATCTTGGCGTAAACGTCATAAGGCTGCGACTTGCGCAGATCCCACGGGATGCCGCTGCCCCTGATCATCGGCCCCGAAAAGCCCCAGCGCAGCGCATCGTCCTTCGTCACGATGCCGATATCGACATTACGTTGCTTGAAAATGCGGTTGTCGGCAACGAGCGAAATCGCATCCTCGAACAGCTGCGGCACACGCGTGTCGAGCCAGTCGGCAATGTCGGTGAGCAGTTTCAGCGGCACATCCTGATGCACGCCGCCGGGCCGGAAATAGGCCGCATGCATCCGCGCGCCCGAAGTGCGTTCGTAAAAGTTCATGCAGTCTTCGCGCAACTCGTACATCCACAGCGCGGGCGTCATCGCGCCGACGTCGAGGACATGCGCACCAAGGTTCAACATGTGGTTGCCGATGCGCGTTAGCTCGGCAAAAAACACCCGCAGATATTGCGCACGGATCGGTACTTCGAGGTCGAGCAGCTTCTCGATCGCGAGCACATAACTATGCTCCATGCACATCGGTGAGCAATAATCGAGCCGGTCGAAATAGGGCAGCGCCTGCAAGTAAGTTTTATACTCGATCAGCTTTTCGGTGCCACGGTGGAGCAGCCCGACATGCGGGTCACACCGCTCGACGATCTCGCCGTCGAGTTCCATGACCAGCCGCAACACGCCATGCGCCGCCGGATGCTGCGGGCCAAAATTGATCGTATAATTCTGGATTTCGACGTCGCCGGGGGTCGGGTCAGCAGCATCGGTTTGCCCGCGCATTTCCTGAAGGGCTTCGGCCATTACTCGGCCCCCTTTTTCTTGCGAACACGCTTGGGCTTGGCCGCCTCGTTCGCAGCGGCTCCCGCACCGGTGTCGGACGGCTTTTCGGTAACTTTTGGCTGGGTCACGGTCGATCCCGGCATCTTTGCCCCATCGGCCTTGGCAACCGTATCGGCACTCAACGGTGTCGGCGCGCCCTTGGCCTCGGGCACATGCGCCTTCTCGTCGCCGGGCAGCTTGTAATCCGCGCCTTCCCAGGGGCTCAGGAAATCGAACGACCGGAAGTCTTGCGCCAGCTTGACTGGCTCATAAACCACCCGCTTGCTTTCTTCGGAATAGCGCAGCTCGACATAACCGGTTAGCGGAAAATCCTTGCGCTGCGGATGACCGCGAAAGCCATAGTCGGTCAGGATACGGCGCAAGTCGGGATTGCCGCTGAACAGCACGCCGTACATGTCGAATATCTCGCGCTCGAGCCAGCCCGCAACCGGCCACAGCCCCGTCACCGACGGCACTGGCTGAACCTCGTCGGTTGACAGCTTTACGCGGATACGGTGGTTTTTCGTAACCGAAAGCAGGTGATAGACCACTTCAAAGCGCTCTGCGCGGTCGGGATAGTCGACGCCCGCGATCTCCATCAACTGCTGGTAATGCAGATCATCGCGCAGCGACCGTAGCACATCGACGATTGCGTCGCACTTTACGGTCAGCGTCACTTCATCGACCAGCTCGACCGCATCGAGCACAGCATCGCCGCATGCTGTCGAAGCTGCGGCAATAACGCCTGCGTTGGACGCAAAGACGGGGGCACTATGCATCAACGTTCTACCGTCCCGACGCGGCGAATTTTGCGCTGCAACTGCATGATTCCATACAGCAAAGCTTCGGCCGTTGGTGGGCATCCCGGCACGTAGATATCGACCGGCACAATCCGGTCACACCCGCGAACTACACTGTAGCTATAGTGATAATAGCCGCCGCCGTTCGCACATGACCCCATCGAGATCACATATTTCGGCTCCGACATCTGGTCATAAACCTTGCGTAGCGCAGGGGCCATCTTGTTGCACAATGTGCCTGCGACGATCATCACGTCCGACTGCCGCGGAGAGGCGCGCGGCGCGATGCCAAAGCGCTCGTAGTCATAACGCGGCATATAGCCCTGAATCATTTCGACGGCGCAGCACGCAAGGCCAAAGGTCATCGGCCAGAGCGATCCAGTCCGCGCCCAGGTGAACAGCGCTTCGGTCGAGGTGACGAGGAAGCCCTGATCGTTCAATTCATCGTTGATGCCGGATAAAAAGGCAGCGCCGGGCAGCGCCAATTCGCGCTCTTTCGGTAAGCGGTTTTCGGCGGGGGTGAGCTCTACTCCCATTCGAGCGCTCCCTTCTTCCACGCATAGACATAGCCGAGGATAAGCTCGAGCAGGAACACCATCATCGCGCCCCATCCGACGACGCCGATAC
Source organism: Sphingomonas sp. (assembly GCA_043752405.1). GTDB lineage: Bacteria > Pseudomonadota > Alphaproteobacteria > Sphingomonadales > Sphingomonadaceae > Sphingomonas_O. The sequence continues at coordinate 3,112 of JAYUYR010000173.1, forward strand.
CATGCAGCGAAACCGCCCACGGAAACAGGAATGCCGCCTCAAGGTCGAAAATGATGAAGAGGATCGCGACAAGATAAAAACGCACATCGAACTGCGAACGGCTGTCCTCGAACGCAGGAAATCCGCATTCATATTCGCTAAGCTTTTCAGGAGTCGGCTTATAAGCGCCGGTAAACCGCTGCGCGATCATCGGCAGAAAGACGAACGCGCATGATATGAATAGCGCGATGCCCAAAAACAGCAAAATCGGCAAATATCCGGCGGCGGACGACGCCATAATCAAAGACTCCTGCGGGGCCGCGCCTGCGTCCCGTTGCGGCGGCTTTAGGCCAGCGGTTTTACCTTCGCAAGCGCAGCAACAACCGTTTTTACCTAGCGCAAAGCCCCAGCGACCAGCTTGTGCAGGCGCGAGTGCAATCCATCGCTTGCGGCGAGGAATTCGTTGCGTTCCATCGCGCGGTCGCCGCCGCGGAAATCGGTGACGAACCCACCGGCTTCACGCACAAGCAATATGCCCGCCGCGACGTCCCACGGCTGCAGATGGCTTTCCCAAAATCCGTCATAACGCCCGGCCGCGACCCAGGCGAGATCGAGTGCCGCTGATCCGAACCGGCGGATCCCTGCAACTTCGGGTGCGACTGCCCCGAAAATCCGGCTCCACTGGGCAAAATCACCATGTCCCAGGAAGGGTATTCCCGTCGCGATCAGTGATTCCGACAGATCAGTCCGCGCAGACACGCGCAGCCGCCGGTCGGTCAGCCACGCCCCGCGGCCCTTTTCCGCCCAGAATGCTTCGTCGGTCAGCGGTTGATAGGTCAGCGCCGACGTAATCTCCCGCTTGCCGTTGGGCATCGGCTCCTCGACCGCAATCGAGATGGCGAAATGCGGAATACCGTGCAGGAAGTTGGTGGTGCCATCGAGCGGATCGACGATCCAGCGCGGCTTGGCCGGGTCGCCCGGAATTTCGCCCGATTCCTCCATCAGCAACGCCCAGTCGGGCCGCGCCTTATTCAACTCATTGTAAATCGCGTCCTCGGCGCGCTTGTCGGCCATCGATACGAAATCGGCCGGCCCCTTGCGCGAGACCTGCAATTGCTGGACTTCGTTAAAATCACGACGCAACCGCGGTGCCGCCTTGCGCACGGCACGGTCCATGATCGTCATCAAGCCGGAATGGGAAACCACTTAGGCTTCTGCCCGCTTCACATATGTCTGCTCATACACATCGACCACGATCCGCGTTCCCGCGCCGATATGCGGCGGGACCATGACGCGGACGCCGTTCTCAAGGACGGCAGGTTTATAGGACGACGACGCCGTCTGACCCTTCACCACCGCATCGGCCTCGACGATCAGCGCCTCGATCGTATCGGGCAGCGCCACCGACAGGGCTTCGTCGTCATTCATTTCCATGACGACATCCATGCCATCCTGAAGAAATGCCGCAGCATCACCGAGCAGGTCACGGGGCAAGGTCACCTGATCATAGGTTTCCTTGTTCATGAAAGTCAGCGTCTCACCATCGGCAAACAAAAACTGGAAATCGCGCTGTTCGAGCCGCACTTTTTCGACCGTTTCGGCCGAGCGGAAACGAACATTGTTCTTTCGCCCGTCACGCAGATTTTTGAGCTCGACCTGCATGTAGGCGCCGCCCTTGCCCGGCTGCGTGTGCTGGATCTTGACCGCGCGCCAGATGCCGCCTTCATATTCAAGGATATTGCCGGGACGGATTTCGACCGCGTTGATCTTCATATGCACCACCGAATGAAAGAGCAGTCGCGCCGATAGCGGGTGAAGCCTTTAGGGGCAAGGCGCAGCCCGAACCTTCTAGTTTTCTTTTGTGCTACGCTCGTAAAACCGCCTCGAACGCCTCCACTGCGGCCGCTTCATCCCCGCCCCACACCGCGTTGCACACAGCGATGAAGTCCGCGCCTGCCTCGACCAGCGGCTGCGCATTTTCCGCCGTGATCCCGCCGATTGCGACGCACGGCGTGCCGAACAACGTCTGCCACCACGTCAAGATCGCCGGATCGGGGCGATATTCACTCGGCTTGGTGGTCGTCGGATAAAATGCCCCGAAGGCGACATAGTCGACCCCTGCCTCGCCCGCTTCCATCGCGAGGTGGCGGCTGTCGTGGCATG
>JAYUYR010000174.1:0-5238 GCA_043752405.1 Sphingomonas sp.
GTTCATTAAACCCGCTCTGCCCGGCTTATTTCGAGGCAAAGGCCGGGTCGTAAGTTTGGGCAAGACCATTGTTTTTCTTGAAGGTGAGTTATTCGATCAACACGAGTCGCTGGTTGCCCGAGCAACGGCCAGCAGCAGGGCAATGTCGGGCGATAAAGCAAAGAATACGCATTGATGAAATCCGCAACCCCCGAAACGCGCTCGGTCCGCCTGCTCCGCGTTGGCGAATCGGTGCGTCATGCGCTGGCGGATATTCTCGCGCGCGGCGATGTGCATGACGATGTGCTCGCCAAGCATGTCGTCAGCGTCACCGAGGTACGCATGTCACCCGACCTGCGCCACGCGACCGTGTTCGTAAAGCCGCTGCTCGGCCAGAATGAGGATGCCGTGATCAAGGCACTGCGCACCAACACCGCTTATCTCCAAAGCGAAGTCGCGCGGCGCGTGAACAATAAATATGCAGCAAAGCTGAAGTTCCTCTCCGACGAGAGTTTTGACGAAGGCACCCATATCGACACCCTCCTCCGCGCGCCGAAGGTCGCACAGGATCTGGGCGGGGATTGACGCGCCAGCGGTAAGGCGTATCTTACCGGAATGAATGCATTCACCAAATTGTCGTCCAAAGGGCAAGTTGTTATCCCGAAGGACGTCCGCGATGCGCTCGGCTGGCCTGAAGGACAGCAGCTTACGGTGCGGCATTCGGGCGGACGCGCGATTCTCGAGCCGCCAACGCCGCTGCGCGAAACAATTACATGGGAAGAGTTTTGGCGGCGTGTGCCCAGATATGACGGGCCGCCGGTGTCGATTGAGGACATGTGCGTGAAATCAACCGACGATTATCAAGACCAGTCGACATAAATCTGTGATTGCCGTCGATACCAATATCTTGCTCAGGCTCGTTATCCGTGATGACCTCCATCAATTTGCTGTTGCCGAGGCCTTGCTTGAAAGCGAAATATTCGTTTCGCTGACTGTGACAATGGAAACGGAGTGGGTGCTACGCTCAAAATACCGATACAGCCGCGCACAGATATATACGTTGATGTCCAACCTGCTTGCCGTCCGAAGCGTCGTGGTTGAACAGCGGACCTTGATCGAATGGGTTTTGCGGCGTTACGCAGATACTGGCGATTTCGCTGATCTTATTCACCTTGCCGGTCTTCCCGAGGGCATTGCCGCCTTCGCCACGTTCGACAAGGCGCTGGCACGGGCAGCCGGTTCAGAATCACCGGTCCCCGTGCAGACGCTCAGCTAAATGGCCAAACTCTATTTCTACTATGCCGCCATGAATGCCGGAAAGTCGACGACCCTATTGCAGGCGGCGTTCAACTATGCCGAGCGCGGGATGGCGACGATGCTGTTTACCGCTGCGCTTGATGACCGCGCGGGGGCGGGGCGGATTGCATCGCGGATCGGGCTGGATGCAGCGGCAACGCCGTTCGACGCCACGACGAACCTGCGCGCCTGTGTGGCCGCGGCGGCGAAACCGCATTGCGTATTGGTCGACGAGGCCCAGTTCCTGACGCGGGCACAGGTGCTCCAACTCGCCGCCATTGCCGATGAGGACGGCATTCCTGTGCTGACTTATGGTTTGCGCACCGATTTTCGCGGCGAATTGTTCGAAGGATCGGCGGCGCTGCTCGGCCTGGCCGACAATCTCGTCGAACTTAAGGCCATCTGCGAATGCGGGCGCAAGGCGACGATGAACCTGCGCGTCGATGCGACAGGGAACACCGTCCGCGACGGTGACCAGACCGAAATCGGGGGCAACGACCGCTATGTTGCGCTCTGCCGCCGCCATTTTATGAGGCGGCAGGCGACCCGGTAACCAGCACGAAGCTGCACCGGGCCGCCGCCAAAGGCGATTTACTTACCAATAGAAATTGCGGATCACGTCACGAATATAACCGCTGCGGACGTCGATCAGCAGCACGTCGTTGTAATGGCGCACCCAGCGCTGATTGTAGCCGGGACGCGGCAAGCGATAGCGGCCATAATCGTTGATGTAATAACGCGGCTGGTAATAGCCTCCGCCGATCCGGACACCGGGCCGGAAACTCTGATACCGGTTTGGCGATTGCCAGCCATAACCGCGATAAAGGTTGCGGTTGCTGTCACGATAGCCGCGCCAGTCGTTGCGACCCCAGTTGCGTCCGCCGTCACTGACGGCATCACGACGGTCTTCACGAAACTCCTGACGCGCATCCCGAAGCTCACGTCGTTCCCTGCGGACATCACGCTCATCACCATAGCGGTAGGCACGGTTGACGTCGCGCTGTTCCTGGCGAATATCACGGCGGTCCTCGCGCAGTTCGACGCGCTCACGCGGCGAAATCTGGGCTTGGGCCGCAACCGGGATCAGCGTAGTCGCGATGAGTCCGGCAAGCATATACTTGCGCATTTCACACTCCTTCGTCTTTTCGAAGACATGTATGTGTTTACGCAGCGAAGGCTGAATGCCTTCGGAATGTGATTGTAAGCTTGGCGAAAGCTGCGGCGCGTTTGTCGAAACGTCTATGGCGGTGTCGCCCAGTCGCGGTCCCAGCATCGTTGCCCGGCCGGCGTTCGGGCAATAATCACCAGCGTGTCGGGAGTCAGCCACGCAGGCAGCGCCGTCACCTGTGCAACATAAATGCTGATGGGCGAGATGCGTTCGCTGGTTTTCGTCCAGACATCGGGGAGTGCGCATCGTGGCGGGGGTGATGCGCGCGTCCCGACGACTCGGACAACTTCCTTCAGTCCCGTCACCGCACCGATGAGCAGTACGGCGAGTAACACAAGGCGCACGCGGCTGTCCGGGCTCGCCACCGTAATCGCCGTCGCGACAAAGTAACTCAAGATGGCGAGCGGCATGATCGATGCGCGCATCATGAAATCCTCGCCGTCGCCAATGCCGTAAAGCGGGATGAGCAGCAGCGCGATTGTGACGATCGCAAATGTCGGCCTGTCGAGATTGGCCGGCACACGGAGCACCCAGACCAGCCCCAGGAAAAGCCCGGCTTCGAGGACAATGAACGCGGCATAACGCGCTAACCCGTCCCACTGAAAGCCCGATGCGATCTGGCCGCTGTCCGCAACCAGATAGACAAGCGCAGGCATGGTCAACGCCAGGCTCAGCACTGCGATGCCGATCAGGGCGATGTTGACGTGGCGCGTCACCAGCAAGCGGACGCCCGCAAAGGCAGCAAACGGAATCACGCCGAGTAACGCGAGTGGCGACCAAAGCGCGCTCAGCGGAATGACGGCAACGAAGCTCGCGGGCCCCATAAGCCCGCGCCGCCACAGCAGGTAAAACACCGCCGCCGCCCAACCTGCAAACGCATGCTGCGGCACCCAGAACAATTGCGTGATGGTCGATGAATATTGCCGCGCATTCATCCAGCGCTCGAGATGCTCGAACGAAGCATAGTGGCCGGTCGCCGTGATTATTGCCGTGCCCACGACATCGAGGCCGCTGAAAAACACGAAAATCGCCAGCGCCATCCGCTGCGACCGTGCTTCGAACAACGGTGTTGCCAGCGCGAGCAGCAGGCCGAACATCACACTGTTCGCGGCCAGCAGCGCCAGATCGCGTCCGGCTTGGCTTGCCCCGCCCACCAATGCCGGAATCAGATACATGCCGATCGGCGCGCGCAGGACGCGCGGTGTGCCGTTGATGCCATAGGCATAGGGCCAGCGATTGCCGCCCATGTCGGCAAGCACGGCATCGCGGACCTGCCAGTCGAAATTGGAATAAAGAAACCGACCCTCGCCACCGAGGATCAGTAGGACGGCCGCAACCGCACAGCAGGTGGCAAGTGTCCGAACCGAAATCCGCACCGGCGGATCACTGCTGCGTTCTTCGCGCATGATCAGTGCGACGAGGCATGTAATGAGGGCACCCCCGACCACGGCAATCACCGGTGTCAGCTTGCCCAGAAAGGCCAATAGCAACAGGTTGTCGAACGCGAACAGGCCGACAAGTACGCTTGCGAGTCGGTGTATAGCCATGCCCGAACCGGGCCAACGCGTCACAGTGACGCCACCTTCTTTTGCAATTCGTGGACGGGATTGGCGGCATCGTCGCTGCGTCCGAAATTGATACGCTCGCGCTCGACCACCAACGGCCCGCGACGGACTTGCGCGTGGATCGACGTCACATATTCGCCGAGAATGCCGATAAAGGCGAGCTGGACGCCCGACAGGAAAAACAGCGACACGATCAGCGTAGCCGTCCCGCGCGGAGCGATGCCCCACCCCATAGCATAGGCCGCCACCGATCCCAGCGCATAGAGGATGCACAGCGCCGACAGGATGAACCCGGCAAAAGTGCACAGCCGCATCGGCGCGTTGGTGAACGAGAAAATGCCGTTCATCGCCTGGTCGATCAAACGGGGAAGGTTGTTCTTCGACAACCCCGTCTTGCGCGCTTCCCATGTGTAGGGGACGATGACGCGGCGAAACCCGACCGAGGCAATGATCCCGCGGACATAGGGATAATGGTCGTCATGCTGGATGACCGCGCGCCACACTTTGCGGTCGATCAGCTGGAACTCGCCGACGTTCACTGGAATGTCGATGTCTGACAAGCCGTTGACAAGGCGATAGAAAATCGCGCGGCACGTGCGCAGGGCAAAGCTTTCCTGCCGGTTGACGCGCGCACCCGCAACAACTTCGACGCCGCTTTCCCACAACGCAACGAACTCGACGATCTTTTCGGGCGGGTCTTGCAAATCGACCGCGAGGAAGACGACCACCGCATCGCCGGTAGCGGCGCGCAGGGCGTTGAACATCGACCGGAACGGCCCGAAATTGCGCGCATTCAGGATGACTTTGACGTTGGCGTCTTCGGCGGCAATTTCACGCAGGATGGCGGGCGTCGCATCGCTCGACGCATTGTCGGCAAAGATATGCTCGCAGTCATAGGCTGCGAGCGGCCCGTCGAACAACGCCTTCACGGCAGCGTGGCAGGCGCGGACATTGCCTTCCTCGTTGAAGCACGGCGAGATGATCGAGATGCGTTTGCGGGTCATGCTGCCACCATTGCATCGGCCGTGCGGGAAAGGCCGTCGCTGAAGCTGACTAGGGGCACCCATCCGGTTGCGGCACTCAACCGCGTCCGGTCACCCTGCAAATGCATGATCTGTGCGGGGCCAAACGGTATTTCGCCGAAGGTCAGGTCAAGGCGCGGCGCGACGATATCGCGGATCGCTTCGGCAATGTCGCGCACACGAATCGCTTCGCCCGAACACAGGTTGA
>JAYUYR010000175.1:0-5235 GCA_043752405.1 Sphingomonas sp.
ACGGACGAAGCACGACCCACCGGCATTGCGGATGCGCGTGCAGACACCGTTCGCTTCGGCACGCGTGATAAAGCCACCGACGGACAGGCGCACATAGCTGGCACCGCCAACGCGCACGGCACTGTTCGCAGGGTCGAAGCCGGTCAGGCTATAACGCGACGACAACCGCCGCCACGCATCGCGCGACACACCGGCATTGTCATAAGCGCCGAGCTGGACCACAAATTTGCCCGATTCAAAGCTGCGCGGCTTAACCCGGACAACGGACGTAAACGAAGGTGACGGTTTGGCGGTCGGCGCAACAACTTGCTTTGCCGCTTTCATACCAACGGGCGCAACTTGGACAACAACGGGAAGCGGCTGCACGATTTCGCGACGATCCGCCATAACCAGGGCTGGCGTTACGGGTGCGGGCGCCTCATAGGCAGCGACGGGTGTTTCGATGATCGGTGCCTGCTCGGGGACCGACGAAGGTACCAATGCAGCAACGGCAACGCCCGGGGTAGCAACGCTATTTAGTGCAAGGCGCGTCGGTTGTCCGGTGTCCTGCACGGGATTGACCCCAAGCAACGACGCGACCTGATCATAGGACGACGTCGGCTTCACGAAACGCATCCACTCGACGATCCGGGCGTCGGCATCATTCATGGCAAGGTCTTGCGCCAAATAAACCCGCGCATGGCTCCATTTGCCCGCGAGCGCATAGACCAAAGCGAGATTCTGGCGGGTTTTCGCATCGGCACCACTGCCCCGAGCTGCCGTCTCAAGAACGCGCATCGCGGTCTCTATGTCGCCAGCCAAACCGACCGCAAGACCGTAATCGGCGGCAGCCATCTTGTCGCGATAATCCGTCAGCGTGGACAACGCAGCATCGCGCTTTCCTTGCGCAATCTCGGTCAGTGCGAGATTAAGCGCGGCGCGGCTGTTGTCGGGCATCAGCCTTAGGGTGTCCGAAAAGCTCGTTTCGGCGGCTGTGAAACGACCTGCACTCAAATACGCCTGACCAAGCAACAGCCGGTATGACGGATCGTGCGGCTGATAAGCAACGGCAGTTTCAGCAGAAGCCACGGCACCGCCATAATCCTGTATCTTCATGAGCTTGTTTGCACGCACCGCAGCCCGGGCCGCAATTTTGATCTGTTTGATTTCGGATGCCGATTCGGATTGGCTCGTCGGTCCAGCATGACCACCAGTGAGCGAGAGGCCGAGGGCGAGGCCGGAGACAGCGAGTTTGAGGAAGCGGGTCGGGATCATCGTCGGTTCCTTCAGCGCGATTTGGCGGATGTCGATGCAGCCAACATGGCCACGGCAGGTTGATTGGTCAGAAACTTGTCAAGCGCCTCGATCACGACCTGTTGGGCCGAACGGTGCTGGACCGCGCAGACCAGGCGCAACTGCAAATGGCGTTCGGGGTTCAGGCGAAGCGTAAACGCCGCCGTGCCCTTTGATCCCGGCGCAGCACGACCGACCGGCTTGGACTTGGGCGACGGAGCGATAACGGCCGGGGCCAGTTCGCGCGCCAGCGTATCCTGCTGACGATGGACAACCGCAGGAGCAGGCGCTTCGAGTTCGATCGCCGGGTGGATCGACACGACGTCTGCCGTTACGTGACCCGGTTCGAGACCCATGTCGTTCCAGCCAAGATCATCATGCACGACTGCAGCGTTAATGCTGCCGAAACCGCCGAACCCTTGCGGACGCATGGCAGGCTTGGCGTGACCCTTGCGGGCAAGCAGTGACGAGGAAAGCGACGCGAGGGGCTTTGGTTCTGACATTATTGCGCCCTTCACTGGCCGACAACACGGCGACCGAAGCCACTTGCGGCTGGACGCTGGGCGGCGGCGGCTGGCGATGTTGCGGCACCGGGTGCCGAAAAGACCGTGCGACGGAAATTCTTTTCGAGGCGATCTGAGACGTAGGTCCATAGTTCACGGACTTCGTTGGCCGAACGACCTTTGGGATCACATTCCATGACGGTGCGACCGTCGATCATCGATGCGGCAAAATCGGTACGGTGGTGGATGGTAACGGGGGCAACCGTGCCGTGCTGTGACAGCGCAACGGCAGCTTCATAGGTAATCTTGGCTTTGGGCGTTGCGCCGTTGACAACGAACAGCAGCGGTTTTCCTGCGCGGTCGCACAGGTCGACTGTGGCACCCACGGCGCGCAGATCATGCGGACTGGGCCGGGTCGGAATGACGATGAGTTCGGCAACCGCAATGACGCTCTGGATCGCCATCGTGATGGCCGGTGGCGTATCGATGACGGCAAGACGAAAGCCCTGTTGCCGGAGCATCTCGAGATCAGCTTGCAACCGGGCAACCGTAGTCTGTGCAAATGCGGGGAATTCGGCTTCACGCTCGTTCCACCAATCGGCGAGAGACCCTTGCGGATCGATGTCGATAAGGACAACGGGGCCAGCCCCGGCCAACTGTGCCTGCACCGCAATATGCCCGGACAGGGTTGTCTTCCCCGAACCGCCCTTTTGCGAGGCCATCGCCAATACGCGCATCTGGATTCCTTGGATAATCGTCCGTTCCCGAGCTTCCGTGCCATGCGGGAGCCTAAGATCGGGTTAACATCGGCGTATTCGAGGGCCAGAGCGTGTAGTCTAAACACGAACGGCGCGTTAAGCATTGGCGTGGCAGAGGTCATGCAACGAACGGGAGTGGCATTATGCGGGGTCGCAACAATGTGATTTTGGGCGCGATCGTGGCAGTAGTGCTGGCCGCGCCTGCCTTTGCCGATGTCAAAACCGGTATTGACGCCTATCAGCGCGGCGACTTTGCCACCGCCGTCAACACATGGCGGCCGCTTGCCGACGCGGGCGATGCCGATGCGCAATATAATCTGGGTCAGTCCTATCGCCTTGGTCGCGGTGTGCCGGTCGATGCGCAAATCGCCGAAAGCTGGTTCAGGAAAGCGGCGGATCAGGGGCATGAGCGCGCGCGCAATGCTTATGGTCTGACGCTGTTTCAGCGCGGGCGGCGCGCCGAAGCCATCCCCTACATAGAGGAGTCCGCCGGCCGTAGCTTCCCGCAGTCGCAATATGTTTATGCGACATTGCTGTTCAACGGAGACATGGTCGAAAAAGACTGGGTCCGCGCCTATGCGCTGATGACGCGGGCGGCGGAGGGCGATGTGGCCGCGGCAAAAGCCGCGCTCGTTCAGCTTGACCAGCATATTCCACTCGAGCAGCGTCAGCGCGGATTGAAGCTGGCCTCGGTGTTCGCCAATGCGGCGCCCAAAGTGCCCGATGTGGTGGGAACGCCGGTGGCAGTTGCGGTTGCTGCCGTTGCGCCTGCGGAGGGCGGCGCTTGGCGGGTGCAGTTGGGGGCGTTCGGGAGGTCTTCGAATGCGTCGGCGCTGTGGAGCAGGCTGCGCAGCGACATCGGCGCGCTGGGGCCGTATCAGAGCTTTCTTGTGCCCGCAGGCGCGCTCACCCGGCTTCAGGCGGGGCCGCTGCCCAGCCGCGCCGCTGCCGACACGCTGTGCGCTTCGGTAAGGGCGGGCGGGAATGTGTGCGTGGTCGTTTCGCCTGGTTGAGAATCAGACCAACCGGCTCTGCTTGACGGCCGCTTCGATGAAGCTGGCGAACAACGGATGCGGATCGAAGGGTTTACTTTTCAGTTCTGGATGGAATTGCACGCCGACGAACCACGGGTGATCGGGGCGCTCGACGATTTCTGGAAGGGTGCCGTCGGGTGACATGCCGCTGAAGATCAGCCCCTGCCCTTCGAGTGCGTCTTTGTAATGTGCGTTGACTTCGTAGCGGTGGCGGTGTCGTTCGCTGATGCCGGTGCTGCCATAAATGCCTGCAACCTGGCTATTGCCGCCGAGTGTCGCGGGATAGGCACCCAGGCGCATCGTGCCGCCCAGATCGCCGCCCGCCGCGCGTTTGTTGATGCCTTCCGCGCCCATCCATTCGGTGATCAGGCCAACGACAGGCTCAAGGGTCTCACCGAATTCGGTGGTCGAGGCGTCGACGATCCCCGCCATGTTCCGTGCCCCTTCGATACAGGCCATCTGCATGCCCAGGCAAATGCCAAAGAACGGCACTTTATGTTCGCGGGCAAAGCGCACGCTTTCGATTTTGCCTTCCGATCCGCGCTCGCCGAAACCGCCGGGCACGAGGATGGCGTGCATGGGTTCGAGCCGTGCGGTTATATCGGCGCCGGTTTCGAACATTTCCGCATCTAGCCAGACGATGTTGACTTTCACCCGGTTGGCGAGGCCGCCGTGGATCAGCGCTTCATTCAGCGATTTATAGGCGTCGGGAAGCCCCACATATTTACCGACGACGCCGACGGTCACTTCGCCTTCGGTGTTGCCCAGCCGGTCCTCGATATCGGACCAGCGCGACAGGTCGGGGTCGGCAGCGGGTTCGATGCCAAAGGCGCGGAGGACTTCGTTGTCCAATCCCTCGCGGTGATATTGCAGCGGGACGGCGTAGATCGATTTTGCATCGAGCGCGGGGATGACGGCTTCTTTGGGCACATTGCAGAACAGCGCGATCTTGGCGCGGTCGCTGAGCGGCAAAGGCTGTTCGCAGCGGCAGACGAGGACGTCGGGCTGCACCCCGAGGGCGGCGAGTTCGCGCACACTGTGCTGCGTGGGCTTGGTCTTCAGTTCGCCCGCCGCCGCGATATAGGGAACGAGCGTGACGTGGATCGACACGCTGTTGCCGCGACCGAGATCGTTGCGGAGCTGGCGGATCGCTTCGATGAAGGGCAGCGATTCGATATCGCCGACGGTGCCGCCGATTTCGCAGAGGACGAAATCGAGATCGTCAATTTCGTTGAGCGCGAATGCCTTGATCGCATCGGTGACATGCGGGATGACTTGTACCGTGGCGCCGAGATAATCGCCGCGCCGCTCGCGGGCTATGATCTGCTGATAGATGCGGCCCGAAGTTACGTTATCCGATTGCCGCGACGCGACGCCGGTGAAGCGTTCGTAATGGCCGAGGTCGAGATCGGTTTCCGCCCCGTCATCCGTCACATAGACTTCGCCGTGCTGGTAAGGCGACATCGTACCGGGATCGACGTTGAGGTAAGGGTCGAACTTGCGGATGCGGACGCGGTATCCACGCGCCTGCAACAGTGCCGCAAGCGATGCTGCCATCAACCCTTTGCCAAGCGAGGAAACCACGCCGCCGGTGATAAAAATAAACCGCGCCATGGGAGGATGCGCTTAGACCCCGGCAACCCCGCGCGGCAAGGGCGCGAATCGGGT
>JAYUYR010000176.1:0-5215 GCA_043752405.1 Sphingomonas sp.
TATTTTCGGCCGATCTTGTCACCGAAATAGCCGAAGAGGATCGCCCCCAGCGGCCGCACCCCAAATCCCGCACCAAATGCGGCGAGCGATGCCAATGTGGCCGCCGTGGCATTGTCCGACGGGAAGAACAGCTTGCCCAGTAGCGCCGCCAAAATGCCGTAGAGAAAGAAATCATACCATTCGAACACGGTGCCTAGCGACGACGCGACGATGACCAAGCGATCACGCTTGGGATCAAGTGGTATGTCAGTCGTGGACGTCGCCATGGTATTCCCCTCGATGTCGGTCATAGGAGGAGAGTGCGTCGCGGGGCAAGAGTCAGGTCAAGCCGGAATGGGCATTCTGTATTTTTTGGCCGTCGGACTGCCAGGCCACGCTCGTCAGACGATCACTCGACTGTCACCGACTTGGCCAGATTGCGCGGCTGATCGACATCGGTCCCTTTCACGCAAGCGACGTGGTAGGACAGCAATTGCACAGGCACCGCATACACCAGCGGCGCGATGAGCGGATGAACCTTGGGCATTTCGATGGTTGCCATGCACCCCTCGCCTGCTTCGGATATGCCATCGGCGTCGGAGATCAGCACAACCTTGCCGCCGCGCGCCATAACTTCCTGCATATTGCTGACGGTCTTTTCGAACAACGGTCCCGATGGCGCGATAACGATCACCGGTACGGCTTCGTCGATCAGCGCGATGGGTCCGTGCTTCATTTCACCCGCAGCGTAGCCTTCGGCGTGGATATAGCTGATTTCCTTGAGCTTTAGCGCCCCTTCGAGTGCCATCGGATAATCCGGTCCGCGCCCCAGGTAGAGCACGTCGCGGGCGGGCGCGATCAGGGGGGCCATTGCTGCGATATCCTCATCATGCGCCAATGCAGCGTTGAGCGCGGCAGGGGCTTCAGTCAGGTGACGGACAACCTCAATCTCCTCGTCGCGCGTCATCCGGCCTTTCACTACTGCCAGATGCGCCGCGAATGCAGCCAGCACGGCAAGCTGGCAGGTAAACGCCTTGGTCGACGCGACACCAATTTCCGGACCGGCATGCGTGGGCAGCAATAAGTCTGCCTCGCGTGCCATCGAGCTGGTCGGCACGTTGACGACAACCGCAATCTTCTGGCCGTGCGCTCTGGCATGGCGCAGCGCCGCAAGCGTGTCTGCCGTTTCACCCGATTGCGAGATGAACAGCGCAAGTCCGCCCGCCTCCAGAACGGGATTGCGATAGCGGAACTCGGATGCGACATCGAGGTCGACCGGCACCCGCGCGAAACTTTCAAACCAGTATTTCGCGACCATGCCTGCGTAAAAACTCGTCCCGCAGGCGACGATCGTGATGCGCTTGATGTCGGAAAGGTCGAAATCCATCTGCGGCAACGCGACCTGCCGCTCGACCCCGCGGAGGTAACTGCGGAGTGTTTGTGCGACGACGGTCGGCTGTTCGAAAATCTCCTTCTGCATGAAATGGCGATAATTGCCTTTTTCGATGGCGGCAGCCGACACGCCCGACGTCGTAATTTCGCGCGTGACAGGATGATTGTCCTTGTCGAAAACTGCGGCGCCATCGCGGGTGATGACCACCCAGTCGCCCTCTTCGAGATAAGCGATTTTCTGGGTCAGCGGTGCGAGCGCCAGCGCGTCCGAACCGAGATAGGTCTCGCCCTCTCCATAACCCACGACTAGCGGCGAGCCGAGCCGTGCCCCGATCAGCATGTCGGGATGCGCGCGGAATGCGATCGCCAGCGCAAATGCCCCGCGCAACATCGGGACTACGGCTTTTACGGCATCCTGCGGTGACAAGCCGGCTTCGACCTGTTCGCTCACCAGATGCGCGACGACTTCGGTATCGGTCTCGCTCTCGAACTGCCGCCCGCGAGCGATCAGGCTGTCGCGCAGCGGTTTGAAATTCTCGATAATGCCATTGTGAACCAGCGCGACTTCGGCAGTGGCATGCGGGTGCGCATTGGCCGTATTCGGCGCGCCATGAGTCGCCCAGCGCGTATGCGCGATGCCCGTCAGACCGGGTGCGGGGTCGCTCGCCAAAACACGGACGAGATTGCCGAGCTTGCCCTCCGCCCGGCGCCGGATGAGCTGGCCATCATGGACGGTGCAGACCCCCGACGAATCATACCCTCGATATTCCATCCGTTTCAGGCCATCGACAAGACGGTCCGCAATGGAGGATTTGCCCACAATTCCGATGATGCCGCACATATATTTGCTTCCTAAGGCGTTGTGTAAGGGACGCGAATTCCCGGTATCCCCGCCGGGAAATCTTTCGTATTTCTTGTAACGAGGATCGAACCATTCACTTGCGCGGTCGCAAAAATATATGCGTCGAGCAGCTTTATCCGCATCCGGTAGCGAATGTCCGCCGCGGTCAACGCGATGCGTGTGTCAAGTTCGACGATTTCGAACGGTGCGATTATCTGCTGAATGAGATCACGGCGCTCAAGCGGCTCACCTGCGAGAACTTCGGTCCAGACAATACGGCTGATCCGGTGGCGAGGATAACGCGCAAGTTCGTTCGTCGCCGCCTGAGAATCATTCAGCCAATCAACAACGATGTTTGAGTCAAAGAACGGATCGGACACCGATTATAGTTCATCATACGGCGTGCGGTCCTCGCGGATTGCGCGCTGATATTCCAGTCCGTCGCCAATGTCACCTCGACCTTTCCAAAAGCCCCGCCCGCGCTGTATCCAGTCGTTATTGTCCGCATTGTGGACCAGATAGAGCTTGATCGCGTCGCGAATTTCCGCCGCGCGCGATTTTCCCTGACGTTTCGCCAGCGCATCGAGCTTTTCGATGTCAACATCGGGAATATCGGTAAGTATACGCATGATATATCAATATCATATCATGATATCATGTCAATAGGCGAGCTTGTATTTGGCAAACCTGCGCCGGTCTTTCCCTTGGGAGTGCCGGCGCAAGTCTGATGGATACACCCGATCCTGACGTATCAGCCGAACGATACGTTGACACGATGCCTGCGGCGACGCGCGGCGGCGCCGACCAGGCCAAATCCGGCAATCATCATTGCCCATGTCGATGATTCAGGAACAGCACCGGCAATTAGTGAATTGAACTGCACTTCAGAAAGGCCGGTGTAGTCCGGGTCGCCTTGATTCGACAACACATTGAACCTGACATAACGGGCATTGCCTGTAAGGCTAATCGTGTCAGCAGTGAACGAGTCCATTGTGGAATTCGTCAAGGAAAAGGTGCCAAATGACGTGTAGGTAATGTCGTCAGTCGAGAACGAAATTGTAAAGCTGTTGACATTACGTTCAGTGCCGCAGCAACCGCCACCATAATTCCAGATCACCGTATTCCACAGCGCATAGACGCTACCGAGATCAAATGTCAGTGTCGGTGCAGGCTCGGCATTACTCAGCCATTTATTCTCAAATTCGCCGTTGTGAAGACTTCCGGTCAAGCCGGATCCGTTGACAAGGTTAACCACATTATATGTGCGAAACGTGCTCGAAGCCGTTACATTGGAAATTGCGATTGCCGCCTGAGCTGACATCGGTAACGCTATGAGCGCCGCGGCTGTTAAGTAATTAACCATCTTTTTCATGTTATAGTCCTACGAAATTCAGAAGGGTGCGACCCCATTATTATTTAATTGGCTGTTAACTGATGTAATTTCGTACAGCAAGTGTCATTTAGCGGTCTTTTTTGTCGTCATCGCATCGCGAAATCGCTTCGCCCAGCCCGCTTTCTCGCGCTGTTCGGGACGCACCAGCACCAGTGCATCGGCAGTTACATCGGCTGTAACGACACTTCCTGCGCCGACAATCGCCCCGGCACCGACCGTCACGGGCGCGACCAGTGCGCTGTTCGATCCGATAAACGCTCCCGCCCCTATCATCGTCCGGTGTTTAAAGTATCCATCGTAATTGCAAGTAATCGTCCCCGCGCCAATATTTGCGCCAGCGCCGATGTCTGCGTCGCCAAGGTATGACAGATGATTTACTTTCGAGCCCGTGCCGAGCGTCGTTTTCTTCATCTCGACGAAATTGCCGACCTTGCTCTTTTCCCCGAGCACCGTGCCAGGCCGCAGTCGCGCATAGGGGCCGATTTCGGCACCCTCGCCAATCTCCGCGCCCTCGATATGGCTGAATGCACGAATCACCACTTTATCCGCCACTGTCACGCCGGGGCCAAAGAAGACGTTGGGTTCGATGACGACATCGCGGCCAACGGTTGTGTCATAGGCAAACCAGACCGTTTCAGGAGCGATTAATGTCGCACCGGCATCCATCGCGGCCCTGCGGCGGCAATGCTGCCATTTGCCTTCAATCACAGCGAGTTCGGCGCGGCTGTTAATGCCTGCGACGTCGTGCGGATCGGTCGTGACGACTGCGCACATTCGCCCGTCAGCATTGGCGATGTTGACGATGTCGACGAGATAATACTCCTTCGCCGCATTGTCGTTGGTGACGCGGGCGAGGAGCTTGAATAGGTCTCTTGCTTTCACTGCCATCAGGCCCGAATTACACAATCGACACGCACGTTCGCCGGGTGCGGCGTCCTTATGCTCGACCATTTTCAAGATGCGATCACCGTCGGCAATTACCCGGCCATAGCTCTGCGTATCGTCAGGCTCGAACGCCAGCACCACCACCGCAGGCGCATCGGGCGCGTTGAGGCGATCGATCATTCCCTGCATTGTTGCGGTTGGCACGAACGGCACGTCGCCGTAGAGGATGAGCACATCGCCATCAAAGCCGGTAAGAGCGTCCTCAGCCTGCTGAACGGCGTGTCCTGTGCCCAATTGCGGGGCTTGTGTCACAAACACGCTGGCCGTCCCGTGCAGAGCATTTTCGAGCTGCTCTTTGCCACTGCCCACGACGACAACCTTGTGCGTGGCGTTCAGCGCTTCGACACTGTCCATCAAGTGCAGCAGCATCGGCCGCCCCGCAATCGGGTGCAGCACCTTATGCAAGTCGGATTTCATGCGGGTGCCTTGCCCCGCGGCGAGGATGATGACGGCAATGTTGCTCATCCTCCGCTCCTAGCCTTGCGCCATTTGGTGAACAAGTGACGCAGCAGCATGGGCAGCGGCATCCGGATCACATGCGAGCGGAGGTAGAACGCAAAACGCAACAGCTTGTGCGTCTCACGGCCCCACCCGTCGCGGGCAGTGAGCCGGGTGATATACAAACGATCCACGTAACGTCGCGGTCTGCGTTCCTTAAATAGCAC
>JAYUYR010000177.1:0-5205 GCA_043752405.1 Sphingomonas sp.
CGGACGATCTGGTTGCCCCATTCGGCCTGCCGCCGTCGTCCATGCGCGACGTCGATCTCCGATTCGTCGCGCCATATGCGGATCAACTGCTCGGTCGCCGCGCGCAGCATCTGCGCATAGATATCGCCCTTGCCGTCGCTTGGATTGGTGACAAACACAAAGCGCGGTTCCTGCAACAAGCTATCATGACGCTTCCAGTAGCGGCTGAGTGTACGTGCGAGCGCAATACTGCCAGTCAGTTCGACATCCATGAAGGTCTCGACGTCCTCGTCACTCGCATCGACCAGGTCGCCGACCAGCTCGCCTGCGCCCAGCACGGGCATGAATATCGCACCCGTTATCGGCATAAAATCTTGCGTATAGGTGTCGAGGACGGCCTCCATCGCCGCGGGTTCTTTCCGGTTGAAGCGGACAATCGTCAGTCGGTCATCGGCACCGTCCGCTTTCGCGCGCGCCTGTGCAACGGCAACATCGGCCTGACGGGTCAGCCCCAGCAGCACGCGAGCGCCGCAAGCGATCTGAATTTTGGCGATCTCGAGCGCTTCCTGCCAGCCGTCGCCCGCCGCAATCAGAACCGCCAGTCCTGACCCGTCCATCGACCGCATCGTCGGCCTGGTCAAATAGGTCGAACGGGCCTCCTTGCGCACCGTCATGCCGTGCGTCACCTCGAAGTCGTGGCCATTGTAGGCGGCTGACTCGACGCTCCCCAGAAATACGCAGGTTGTCGCAATATCGGTCGGCGTGGGGAAGGTCTTTGCCTTTGGATTGCCGCCGGTGGATCGTTCAAGCGACATGATGTCGAAAAACTGGTTGGCGGTGGTGCCCGCGTCGTTGCCGCGCATCGTGTCCATCGTTGCAAACACCGAACGGATGCGTTCGCTTTCGATCGGGCCAGGAAACACGAGATTGACCCGGATTCCTCTTGGACCGAGTTCGAGCGAAAGCTCACGCGACCAGGCGTTGATCGCGGCCTTGGGAACGACATAGGCGGCGCGCGCATAATAAGTCGTGCGCGAGAAGATGGTCGAGATGTTGATGATCGATCCGCCCTCGCTCATCACCGGCGCCACCGCGCGCGCGAGGTTCCATGCGACCCCGAAAATGTTGCGCATCGCATCGCCGACGGTTTCCGCATCGGTCGAGCCGCGTTTCTGGAGCGCGGCCAGCTCACCCTGATCGAGCGGCAGTTGTTCAATCGGTTGTTTCGGGCCCGCCGAACCGGCGTTGTTGACCAAAATGTCGATCCGCCCGAAGCGTGCGATAACGTCGGCCACGCCATCGCGGACCGATTGCGCATCCGCGCCGTCGAGGACAACCGTCGCAAGCCGCGTTGCATTAACGCCAGTTTCGGCACGGATCGCTTCTGCTGCGGCATCGGTGCGCGTCGCCGTCCGGCCCGTCATGACCACGGTCGCCCCTTCGGCGAGATAGTGACGGACGATATGGCCGCCCAGATTACCCGCAGCACCCGTCACAACGGCAATTTTCCCGGCCAATCTGCCGTCGGCAGCTATTGCACTCTTGAGCTTGGCCATTCCATTCTCCCACTGATATCACGTGTCGACTGCTTGCCCCGCGCTATGGTCCGGGCGAACCAGAAGTAGTCGCCGCCCAGGCTTCGAGCAGCGCATCGCGGCTGCGCAACCCCATCTCGGGCAGCGCATGGTTAACGACATAGGTCGCGCCCGAATGACGATTTTCCAACATGGCCTGATGCGCCTCGGGCAGGCCTGCCCACGGTACGACCTGTGGTTCGGTAACTTCGAGCAACCCTGCTGCGATCATGTCGTTCATCCGCGCGACTTCAAACGCGTTGCACAAATGCGTGCCCAATACAGACGCGGTCGGCATCAGGATCTTGCGCTGGCGCGTCCAGACTTGCGGCGCGTAGAAGGTAAATCGCCGCCCTGCCATGTCCTCGGCAAAAACGACGCGGCCGGTGAAGGGTTTAACGAGCGAAGTAGAAACGCCGAGCGTGTCCTGCCTCGCGCGTTCGATGATCAGGTCGGGCGCACCGCGGGGATTATCAGGGGAGCGCAAAATCTTGCCGACCGCCGCACCGAACGGCTTCATTACCCGGTCCTGATAATCGCGCACTGCAGCCTTGAAGACTTCGATATCCGCTTTGGCATCGGGCAGCCGCGGCATCGTGTCGGGCCACAGGAAATTGGCCCCCTCGCGCCGCCGGATTGCTTCGAGGCTGACGATCCCCTCGATTGCATCCTCTAGCCCCAGCGATTGCAGGAATTCGCGCTGGCCGTCGGTGGTGGTGGCAATGACGGTTCTTGCCCGGAATTGCCGCGCTGCCTCGATCATTTCGAGTCCGGTCTCGTCGAGCAGATCGGTCGAGCGCGGGCCGTAGTAGATCAGCACCGCCTCGCCGCCGCGCAGTGCAGCCTTGCGCAACATCTCTCCCGGAGACGCAGCGCCCGGCTTGCCCATGAAGCTGAAATGATATCCCGACGATGCGCCGTAAAAGGCCAGCGTGCCACCTTCTGCCAGAAGCTGAAAGCTGCGCGGAAACGCCGTTTCGCCGGCGTGGCTCACGACATAGTCGGCCAGCTTTCCGTCGTTCAGTCCCTTATAGTCATCGATCAGTGGCCCGCCCGCGGCCTCCCACGCCAACGCCTCTTCAGCTGGTTCCGGAACGACAGTGTAAAGAGCGGCAAAGCGCGGATCCTTGCGATTGATCGCGCCGACCGCCCCTTGCTCCCCGGTGATGAACTTTGCGCGGTCGGGCGATGAGACGAGCCCCGTCACGCGCAAACCTGTCCGCACCGCACTGCGCAGCGCATCGAGCCCAGTGCCGGTCGCTGCCCCCTCCACAAACATCGTCCGCCCCGGCGCGATCTGCAAGGTCGTGAACAGACAGCGCCAGATCGTGCCGAGGTTCAGCACATAGCTGCCCGCCTGCTCCAGCGTCAGGTCGGGCGGGATCGTGTGCATCTGTGGCGCCTGCACCGTCAGGAACTGCGCGTGGCTGCCCGTCCTTGTTTCGTAGCCCTGAATTGCAAAGCCCGCATACATCGGATCGTTGCCGACTTGGGGGGAAAGCAGATCGCTCGTCCCCGAATAAACAGTGACAAGATCGCCGACTTTAACGCGTCCCTCGGCGCGCACTTCGCACCCGAGCGCCGCAACGAGCGCAATGCCACCCGATCCAGTGACCTGAGCATCCTCTTCATGCGCATCGAACGGCGAAACAGGGATGCCGGTCAGTGCCCAGATGTCGTTGAAATTGACCTCACTTGTCAGCATGTAAAGCAGGGCTTCGTTGGGTGCGGTCTCGGGCACCCTGACGATGAGTTCTCGTTCGTGGGTGGCAGGTGGACCGAAGCGCGGCGCGCCTGTATCGGCGTCGCGGGCGATGCCAAAGGCATATTGCCATTCCGGGATGCGCGTGACACCGGGATAAAAGGGCGCGCCGACCGTAAGCAGTTCACCTGCTTCCTCCAGCGCGGACCCCCTCGATTGATGTTCCTCATCAAGCCAGACGCCGTCGCGACGTACGGGCAGGGGCGGGCTTACTTTGTCGATGAACTGGCGGATGCCGGTTTTGCCACCCTCCGGATCGATGATCGCTTCGGCGAACAAAACCGCCTCGCGCGACAGCCCTGCGGCCATCCCCTGCTCGAGCCCTGTCCGCACGGCTTCAAGCGCACGTTCGCCAGCCTTTCCGCGGCCGGCCCAATCGAGCTGACGAAGGATGCGCTGCAGGAATTCATCCTCCAGAACCTCGTCAAGGTCGACCGATGACGCTTCCTGCCAATGCCCGGTTGCCGCCTGACGTGCAGCATAGGCGACACCAAGCGGGCTTCTTTCGCCATCCTCTACATAGGCGCGAACCGTGGCGTGCGCTTCGGCCAGTGCGTCGCACGATCCCGTGACCAGCACGTCGATCAGCCCGATGTCGGCGGCCGTCGCTGCATCGATGCTACGCCCACCCAGGATCAGGTCGAGCGCATCCCGCACGCCTTTCCCACCGTTCTTGTCACCGAGCAGGCGCGGCAGTCGCTGCGTCCCGCCATAGCCCGGCAATAGCCGTAGCCTGATCTCCGGTTGACCGAAGCGCGCGGTCGGCTCGGCAACGCGATAATGGCACGCCAGTGCAAATTCCATGCCGCCGCCCAGTGCAACGCCCTGCACCGCAGCGATGCACGGTTTGCCCATCGTCTCGATTTTGCGAAAGGCGAGCTGTGCATTGTTGGGCAACACCATCGCTTCGTCGAACGAATGGATTTCCTCAAGCAATTGGCGAATGTCTGCTCCCGCCACGAAGGACGCTGTGCCTTCGCCGGTGAAAACGACGGCAACGACATCGTCCTTGCGCGACAGATGATCGACCACGATTACCAGTTCGTCGATCGCGCGTTCGTTGAGCGCATTGACCGGCGGGTTCGTGACGGTGACGGTCGCCACGCGCTTGCCCGGCCCGACCACATTATACTGCACAAGGAAATAGCGATTGCGCTCGAACAGCGATTGCTCCTCTGACGAACGCTGCTTGCGCTGCCAGATGTCAATCGCGGTTCGCAATTCATCGAGTGCTTCGGGATTGCGCAACGTTGTCACGTCGCCCACGTCGCCGCCCTCGACCAAGGCGCGCACCATCCGGCGCATATATTTGCCGCTGCGCGTTTCGGGAAATTGGCTGACTTCGATAAAATCGGCGGGCACCGCAACCGCGCCTTTTTCGCTTCTCACCAGTTCGAACAACCGGCGCTTGTCGTCCACCGTCAGCTTGCGCCCCGCCACCGGCACGACAAAGGCGAGCGGGGTCAACCCCTTCTCGCGGTGCGGCGCGCCGATTACCAGCACATTGCCGACGGGCGAGTCAGGACTGAGCGCTTTGTCGCGCAGCACCGCACCCTCGATCTCTTCGGTCCCCATCCGGTGGCCCGACACGTTGATAACGTCGTCGCTGCGCCCGTGCAGGGAGAAGGAGCCGTCGTCGTGCGCAATCGCGAAATCGCCCTGAGTGTAGGCCCACGTGCCGCGCCAGCGCTTCCAATAACCGTCGATCCAACGGGCAGCATCGCCGCGCCACCCGCTCTGCACGCGGCCGTTTTCGACACGGAAATTGTCGACGTCGCCCCAGACTGTGCGAGCGAGATAAGGATAGGGCGCGGCAATGACGATCTCGCCTTTTTCTCCGATGTCGGCGCGCCGCCACGGCACGCCTTCGTCGCCCGATCGTTGAAAAGC
>JAYUYR010000178.1:0-5197 GCA_043752405.1 Sphingomonas sp.
TGCAAACCCGACGCAGCGAGAAATGTTCCTTGCACATGTCGGACTGGTTCCTATCTCGAGTAGCGAATGGAGATGATGTATGACGATGGAAACCGCGACGCTGGCCGCCGGATGTTTCTGGTGCGTGGAAGCCGTGTTTGATGGCCTTGCGGGCGTTCGAAGCGTCGAGAGCGGGTATATCGGCGGACATGTCGCCGATCCGAGCTATCGCGCGGTATGTGGCGGTGACACGGGCCATGCGGAGGCAATCCGGATCGTTTTCGACAACGAAATCGTGACCCTTGACGAAGTGTTCGACATCTTTTTTGAGATCCATGATCCAACGCAACTGAACCGGCAGGGAAATGACGTCGGCACGCAGTATCGGTCCGCCATCTTCCCGCATTCGCCCGAACAGGAAGCCGTGGCGCGCGCTGCGATTGCACGGGCGCAGGCGGAGCGTTCGAGCCCTGTCGTGACGACCATCGAGCCGCTTGGCACCTGGTATGTCGCTGAGGATTACCATCAGGAATATTTCGACCGCGAAGGTGCGTCGAACCCATATTGCCAGATGGTAGTCGCGCCGAAACTCGCCAAATTCCGCAAGAAACATGCGGATCGGCTTAAAACGTCAAATGCGATGGTATGACCTGAACCAGTCGACGAACTTCGGGATGCCGACGTCGAGTGGGGTGGTCGGCGCATAGCCGTTATCGCGAGATATGGCGTCGATGTTGGCATAGGTTGCGGGGACATCGCCGGGCTGCATCGGCTGAAAATCGCAGATCGCTTTCTTGGCCGTCGCGTCTTCGATAATCTCGATAAAACGCATCAATTCTACGGGTCGGTTGTTGCCGATATTGTAAAGACTGTGCGGTGCGACGCTGCCGCCCGGTTTGGTCGCGCCGTCGTCGGCGGGCGGCTTTTCGCTGCACGCGAGGACCCCGGCAACGATATCGTCGATATAAGTAAAATCGCGTTGCATCTTGCCATGGTTGAACACCTTGATCGGTTCGCTCGCCAAGATCGCCTTGGTGAATAGCCAGGGTGCCATGTCGGGCCGTCCCCACGGGCCATAGACTGTGAAAAAACGTAATCCGGTCAAAGGGATGCGATAGAGATGTGCATAAGTTTCGCTCATCAATTCGTCGGCGCGCTTGGTTGCGGCATAGAGAGAAACAGGGTGATCGACACGGTCCTCGACGCTGAACGGCATGCTAATATTGCCGCCATAAACCGACGAAGAGGATGCATAGACCATCGGCACCTGTCTCGCGCGCGCAAGTTCGAGCAGATTGACGTGCCCGACAAGGTTCGAGCGGACATAGGCCATCGGGTTTTCGAGTGAGTAACGGACACCGGCTTGCGCGCCCAGATGGATGATCCGGTCGAACTTTTCGGTGGCAAGCGGCATATCGAGGGCAAAATCATGGGGGTGGAACGTAAAGTCCGGCCCCGCCAATTCCGCCAGCCGCGCGCGCTTCAATGCCGGATCATAATAATCGTTGAGGTTGTCGATCCCCAGAACCTGATCGCCGCGCGCCAGCAGCGCTTTTGCCACTGCCGCGCCGATAAACCCCGCCGCACCGGTAACGAGGACACGGCTCATGACCAGATGCCACGTGTGTCGTAAATGACCTTGCCTGCGCGCTCCTCGGACGGGACCGATTTGAAGATGTCATGGTCGACAAGCACGATCATCACATCGCACTCCATCAGCGCACTGTCGATGTCGGTTAACGTGGCGTCGGTGCCGTCGAATGTAGGAGGCAGCGTGTCGGTGTGCGGTTCGACAATAGCAATGCGGTTGCCGAACTTCTTTGCCAGGTCGGCGGCGACCTTTAGCGCGGGGCTTTCGCGGAAGTCATCGACATTGGCCTTGAATGCGAGCCCGAGCAGCGCGACGCGGCCCGGATTGGCTTTGATCAGCCTTGCTGCATGGTCGACAACATACTCGATTTTGGCATCATTCACGGTGCGCGCAGTGCGGATCAGCGGGGTGATTTCGGGTGCGCTGTGGACGATGAACCACGGGTCAACCGCGATGCAGTGTCCGCCGACACCGGGGCCGGGCGAGAGAATGTTCACGCGCGGGTGGCGGTTGGCGAGTCGTATGACTTCCCAGACGTCGATGCCGAGCGTGTCGCTGACCATCGACAGTTCGTTGGCGAAGGCGATGTTGACGTCGCGATAGGCATTTTCACTGAGCTTGACCATTTCGGCGACGCGCGCGCTGGTCGTGATGCAGGCACCGCGCACGAAGCTGCGATAAAAGGACAATGCCTTGCGTGAACAGCGCGGCGTAATACCGCCGATGCAGCGGTCATTGTCGATCAGCTCGATCAGGATGCGGCCGGGCAACACGCGCTCGGGACAATAGGCGATAGCGATGTCTGCCGTGCCCTTTCCGGCGTGCGGGACTTTCAGGTCGGGCCGCAGCGCGGCGATGAGGTCACGCACAGCATCGGTCGTGCCAACGGGCGAGGTCGATTCGAGTATGACGAGATCACCCGCCTTCAGAACCGGTGCGATGGTGCGGGCGGCGGCGAGCACATGGGCGGTGTCGGGGGCATGATTGTCGTCAGAAGGGGTGGGCACGGCGATCAGAAAGACGTCGGAGGGTTCGACGGTCGTAGACGCGCGGAGCAACCCCCGCGCGACAACCCCCTGCACCAGTGCATCGAGGTCGACTTCATCGATATGCACTTGCCCTGCATTAACCATGTCGACGACCGACGGATGCACATCGATGCCGAGCACCTGTGCCCCCGACCGCGCCACAACGGCGGCGGTTGGCAGGCCGATGTAACCGAGGCCCATGACGCAAACTTTGGGGTGAACACTAACCGGCATTGGCGATAACTTTCGCGATACGCGATGCGGCCTTGCCGTCGCCATAGGGGGAATGGGCACGGCTCATTGCGTCATAAGCGGAAGGGCTATCGAGCAATCGGGAAACTTCGGCAATGATCGTTGCGGGATCGGTGCCGATTAGTTTAGCCGTCCCCGCCGCAATCCCCTCGGGCCGCTCGGTCGTCTCGCGCATGACGAGGACAGGTTTGCCGAAAGTCGGCGCTTCTTCCTGCACCCCGCCGCTGTCGGTCAGCACCAGCGCGCAACGGTCGAGCAAGCGCACGAAACCGGGATAATCGAGCGGGTCGACAAGGGCGACGTTGTCCACGCCCGTGAGGACATTCATCGCGCTGCGGACCGTGGGGTTCGGGTGAACCGGAAAGATAATGCCGACATCGCCGCGCGCCGCGATCTGCGCAATGGCCTTCGCAATACCTGCCATCGCATCGAAATTCTCGCGGCGGTGCGCGGTGACGGCAATGATGCGTTTGTCGCCGAAACGGTCAATCACGCTGTCGATGCCCGCACACATTGCCGGATCAGCGGCAAGGCGCGCACGGGTTGCCAGCAGTGCATCGATCACTGTGTTGCCGGTTTCAAAAATCATATGTTCGGGCACAGCTTCGCGCCGCAGCACATCTGCCGATGTTTTGGTCGGCGCGAAATGCTGGTCGGCTATTGTCGCGACGATTCTGCGGTTTACTTCTTCGGGCCAGGGATGGTGGATGTCGCCGCTGCGCAATCCCGCCTCGACATGCGAAACGGGGATTTTGCGGTAATAGGCGGCCAGTGTCCCGACCATCGCGGTTGCGGTGTCACCTTGGACAATGACACGGTCGGGCTTTGCAATGTCGAGCATCGCGCCCAGCTTCGTCAGCAAGGCTGCTGTCAGCCCGTCGAGCGTCTGTTCCGGTTGCATGATGTCGAGGTCATAGTCGGGCACGATCCCGCTCAACTGCAATATCTGGTCGAGCATTTCGCGGTGCTGTGCAGTAACGCAGACGCGGCAATGCACCCCTTCGGCGCGCAGGGCTTCAATTACCGGGAACAGCTTGATCGCCTCGGGCCGGGTGCCGAAAATGGCCAGAACATGCCTTGGGACATTGGTCGGCATTGGCGAACTGTCCATCCCTTTACGATAAGACCGGGTTGTGCCCTAATCCCGCCAGTCTTTCACTCCGGTAAACTTTACGTCGAAAGCACCCAGGTTTCAGTGCCTTCGATCCCTAGCGCGGTCAATTTGCCGCTGGCAAAAGCGCCGGTATCGATGCCGATGCGGTTGGGTTGTTCGTCTATTTCTTCGGTGATCGAATGGCCGTGGACGACCATGACGCCGTGGTCACGAGGATCTTCGAGGAATTCGCGGCGAATCCAGCGTAAGTCGCTGTCATGCTGCTCGTCGAGGGGAACGCCGGGGCGGATGCCCGCGTGGACGAACAGGTAGTCGCCGCACTGCCACTGGTCGGCAAACCCGCGCATGAATGCGATATGTTCGACCGGCACCCGTGCGCTGACCAAGTCGGCAAGGTCGCCCAAGTCACAGGCGTCATACTCGACCTCGCTGACGCCATAGCTCAACAAGGTTTCGCGCCCGCCGACACGGTGGAACAGGCCCGCTGCCTTGCGGTCGCCTTCCCATACGCGAATCAGAATTTCCTCGTGATTACCCATCAGCATCACGCATTTAGGCGACATCATCAGGAGCATCGCTCGCTCGACAACGCCGCGTGAATCCGCACCGCGATCGACCAGGTCGCCGAGAAGCACCAGCGTCGTGTCCACGCGTCCGCGCGCTTCATCATCGGCGTCAATCATCCCAATCAGTTTATCGAAACAGTCTCGTCGCCCGTGAATGTCGCCGATGGCATAGACGCGCTGCCCCGCCGGCAGGCTGTACAACTGCGGTTCGGGTTCGGTGCGTGCAAAGAGTTTACGAAAGACCATGATGGTGCAGATTGCCGTTAGTCAGGAGATACTGAACGGACCCTTACACGCTTTCATGGTCGATGAGCGAGCGAAGATCGATGCCGATGCGGTTCATGTGATCACGGATGCGCGGCCAGCTTATCGTCATGAAGCGGTTGCGCTCGTCATCGCGCAGACGGGCAATCGCGCCATCGGCCACAAACATCCCCACTCCGCGACGGACGGCGACATAGCCGTCGTCCTGCAACGACTGATAGGCCTTTGCGACAGTCAGCGGATTGGCACCATGCTCGTTGGCAAAGGCGCGGACCGAAGGAAGCTGGTCCCCCTCGTCATACGCCCCGTCGAGAATTGCCGCCGACAAAAGTCCGCGCAGGCGCAGATAAACGGGGATCTCGGAATTCTCGCCAACTGTCATGCAATCCTAATACACTAAGGC
>JAYUYR010000179.1:0-5166 GCA_043752405.1 Sphingomonas sp.
GCGATGTGATCCGTTCGACATCCTCTACGTTGGTCAGATACCCGACCTCAAGCAATATGGCCGGTGTATCGGGCGCCTTCAGCACCGCAAATCCCGCCATCCGGTGATAATCGTTACGGAAAGGCATGGACGATCCTTCGCGTTTCAGCAGGTCGGCAAAGCGCGACGACGCGTTCATGGTCTCGCGTTGTGCCAGATCGATCAGGATCGACGAGACATCGGCCCCCTCGCCGCGCAGATTCACGCCGTTGATGATATCGGCCTTGTTCTCGCGCGCGGCCAGTTGCGCCGCCTTGCGGTCCGACGCCACTTCGGACAGCGTATAGATTGTTGCACCACTTGCGTTGCTTGCCGCGGCGGCATCAGCGTGGACCGATATGAACAGGTCAGCTTTCAGCCCACGCGCAATTTCGGTGCGCTCCTGCAGAACCAGAAAACTGTCGTCATCGCGGGTCAGGGCAACGCGAACCCGTCCCCCCTTCATCAATTCATCGCGGATGGCGCGCGCCACTGCCAGCGTAACATCCTTCTCGCGCACACCTGCCTGCGCTGACAAAGCACCTGGATCATGTCCGCCATGCCCGGCGTCGATGACCACCAACGGGCGGTCGGGACGACCGAAAACACGCGGTCGCGGTACGCCGGGCGCAGGAGGGTCGAGCGGGATCGTGATGTTATACCGGCTGCGCGGCGGCTTGGCCGAATGCGTAGCGGGCACACGATAAATGGCGTCGTCACCGACGTCCTCGACCCGCGATACACTGTCCACGCCCGCGACCCCCACCGTCGCCATGTCAAGCAACAAACGCGACGGGCGCGCCGCATCGGCAAGCGCCGTTGATGCCGTCAGCATCATCGCAGCAAAGGTCAGGGCCACTGCCATGACCGCTCTTTGCCGCTCCAAGGGGGTCCGGGTCCAGTGGTTTAACATGGTGAACCGGTTTAGCACCTCTTGCCCCCTGTGTTGCGACAGGCTTTAGAACTGCCCTCAACCAGCATCGTGACGGACTAAGGTTAATTTTATGTTAGGGATGATTTGCTAACAAATCGACGATACACTTGCGTGTTGCCGCATCGTGACACCGGTGCTAGGCCAACGCCACATCGCCGGAGGGAACCCGTCCGGCGTATGATTATCCGGCTGCGCATCCTTGCGGCAGCCGATCAGGTTGACGCTCGCATGATTCATGGTTTCCCGATTTCCGCCTCTCTGCCTCAACATGGGGCCGGGGTGCGTCGAGGGACAGTTTTTCCGGCACCATTGCCCGGACATGATCATCGAGCAGACACGATTCCACCATCAACCCGGACGAAAACGGCGCGCGGGTTCGCTGCCAGCCTTTCGTCCCGACCAGCGGTGCCACGCTTTATGAAGCGGCGCGCCCGGAGAATTTATAATGACAATGCGTATGCTCATCGATGCTCGCCACCGGGAAGAAACCCGTGTCGCGGTCGTCAAGGGTAACCGGATCGAAGAATTCGACTTTGAGTCCGCCGAACATCAGCAACTCAAGGGCAACATCTACCTTGCCAAGGTAACCCGGGTTGAACCGTCGCTGCAGGCGGCGTTCATCGATTACGGCGGCGGTCGTCACGGCTTCCTCGCCTTCAGCGAAATCCATCCCGACTATTACCAGATTCCCAAGGAAGACCGCGAAGCACTGCTTCGCGAAGAAGCCGAACATGCTGCCGAGGAAGAGCGCCTGCGCGCTGCCGAGGATCATTATGATGATGACGATGATCGTGGCGACATCCATCATGACGATGACGGTCGTGATGATCGTCCCGAAGAGGCTGAGCAAGAGGATGGCGACGACGCCCCGCCCCCTGCCCCCATCACTGCATCTGGCAATGGCATCGACGAAGGGGCCGCCGAGAACTTGCGCGAAAAGCGCATGAATCTGCGCCGCCGCTACAAGATTCAGGATGTCATCCGCCGCCGCCAAGTGCTGCTTGTCCAGGTCGTAAAGGAAGAACGCGGCAACAAGGGCGCTGCGATGACGACCTATCTGTCGCTCGCCGGCCGTTATTGTGTCCTTATGCCCAACACGTCACACGGCGGCGGGATTAGCCGTAAAATCTCCAACGGTGCCGACCGCAAGCGGTTGAAGGTCATCATGGCCGAGTTGAACCTGCCCAAGACGATGGGCTGCATTGTTCGCACTGCCGGCTTACAGCGTACCAAGGTCGAAATTCGCCGTGACTTCGACTATCTCGCGCGTCTGTGGGACGAAATCCGCGAGAAAACCCTCGCTGCTGCAGCACCTGCCATCGTTTATCAGGACAGCGACCTGATCAAGCGCGCAATCCGCGATTTGTATAACAAAGACATCGACGAAGTCATCGTCGAGGGTGAGGAAGGTTTTCGCCACGCCAAGGAGTTCATGAAGCTCCTGATGCCCAGCCATGCGCGCCGCGTTCAGCCCTATTCCGATCCGGTTCCGCTGTTTCAGCGTAACCATGTCGAGGAGCAGCTGCAGGCGATGTATCAACCGGTCGTCCAGCTGAAATCGGGCGGCTATCTGGTCATCAATCCGACCGAAGCCCTAGTGTCGATTGACATCAACTCAGGCCGCTCGACCCGCGAGCACGGCATTGAAGCCACTGCCGTGGGCACCAACCTCGAAGCCGCGCACGAAATCGCGCGTCAGCTGCGTCTGCGCGATATGGCCGGCTTGGTCGTCATCGACTTTATCGACATGGAAAATAACGGAAACATCCGTAAAGTCGAAAAGGCGATGAAGGGTGCGCTCGCCGATGACCGCGCACGTATTCAGGTCGGGCGCATTTCGTCGTTCGGCCTGATGGAGATGAGCCGCCAGCGTCTGCGCACCGGTGTTCTCGAAGCCTCGACCAAAGTCTGCCCGCATTGTGAAGGCACCGGGCTTGTCCGCACGGCGTCGTCGGCGGGCCTGTCCGCACTGAGGATGCTCGAAGACGAAGCCGGTCGCGGTCGCGGGTCGATCCTGACATTGCGCTGCAGTTCGGAAGCCGCCTTCTACGTCCTCAACCGCAAACGCCACGAGCTGGCCGAGATCGAGACACGCTTCGGCGTTCGCATCGAGATCATTTCCGACGGTGAAGTCGAAGGCGCACGGATGACGGTTGAGGCCAGCGGCCCGCCGCCTGCCTTCACACCTAAATATGACGCACCGCCTGTTTATGAAGACGATGATGACGACGACATCATCGAGGAAGAGTCCAACGAGGAAGAAGACGTTCACGAGACCCGCAGCGAGCGTCCTCGCGAGAATGAGGTACGCGAGGAGCGTGTTGATGGTGAAGGCGGCCCCCGTCGCCGCCGTCGTCGTGGTCGTCGCGGTCGCCGTGAAGAAGGTGAAAGCGTTGAGGGTGAACCTCGTGCTGACGGGGATAGCGAAACCGAACCGCGCGAACCCCGCGAACCCAGAGAGCCACGCGAACCTCGCGAGCCGCGCACTGAAACTGAAGAGGATGGCGAAGCCCGTCGCAGCCGTAGAGGCCGTCGCGGTGGCCGTCGTCGGCGTGGTCGTGATGGTGTGGGCGAAGCTGCTGGCGGAGACGCAACCGAGACGCCAGAAGCGGTAGAGGGTGCAGTCGCGGTAGAGGAAGAGGATGCATCCGCATCCTCCCCCGAAATCGTGCTCGAAGAGAAGCCCAAACGCACACGCAAGCGCCCTGCCGCACGCGCTGTCGTTGAAACGGCGCCCGAACCGGCTGTCGAAACGGCTGCGGAAACGGCAGTCGAACCGGCTGTCGTCGAAAAGCCAAAGCGCGCCAGCCGTGCCAAGGCCAAACCTGCAGCCGAAGCACCCCCCGTGGTTGACGCGGTCGCTGACGAACCCGCTGCCAAGCCCAAGCGCGCCAGCCGTGCCAAAGCAAAAGTCGCGACCGAGGACGCTCCTGCCTTGAAGCCTGACTCTACACTGGAACCTGTGACAGCTTTGGAGTCGGATGAACCCCGGCGTGGCGGCTGGTGGCAGCGGACATTTGGCCCGACCGAGTAATACGCCCTCACTCGTCATCCCCGCCTACGCGGGGATGACGAAGTTGATATGGGCGCTTATATGACACCAATGCCCGCTTCACCTACCGTTCAGCCCCCAGCAGCAACAGCAACGCCCATGAAGCGCATCGTCCGCATTGCGATAACCGCGCTCTCCGCATTTGCATTCTCGGCGCAGCCCGCCGCCGCGCAATCGATCCTGCGCGATGCCGAGACCGAAGCGCTGTTCAACGATATGTCCGCGCCGCTGATCAAGGCGGCGGGCCTCGACCCCAAAAATGTCGATATCGTCCTGATCGGCGACCCTGAAATCAACGCTTTCGTTGCGGGTGGGCAAGCGGTTTATATTCATTCGGGCCTGATTCAGGCTGCCGACAACGCCAATGAAGTGCAGGGCGTCATTGCGCACGAACTCGGCCATGTTGCGGGCGGCGACGTTCTGCGCGGGTCGGATGGCGCGAAGGCCGCGACGGGCATCTCGATCCTGTCGCTCATCCTCGGGGCTGCCGCTATCGCGGCGGGCGCGGGCGAAGCGGGCGCCGGCATCCTCGCCGCCGGACAACAAGCAGCGATGGGCAAATATCTGGCATTCAGCCGTACCCAGGAGTCGGGTGCCGACCAGTCGGGCCGCCGCTACCTCGACGCCGCCGGGATCAGCGGCAAGGGCATGGTGGGCTTTTTCCAGAAATTGCGCGGCCAGGAATTCCGTCTCGCGATCGCTCAGGACAATGGCTACGACCGTACGCACCCGTTAACCGGTGACCGTATTCAGGTGCTACGCGACAGCATGTCGACAAGCCCCGCGTGGAACAAACCGACCGATCCCGCCCTCGAAGCCCGCTTCCAGCGCGTGAAGGCCAAACTGTTCGGCTTCATCAACGAATCCAAAGATACGCTTTATCGCTATCCCATAACCGACAATTCCCTTCCTGCGCGCTATGCCCGCGCTTATGCGTGGCATAAATCGGCCTATCCTGACAAAGCCGTGTCCGAAGCCGACGCGCTGCTTGCCACGACGCCGAACGATCCATATCTTCAGGAACTTAAAGGGCAGATATTGCTTGAATCGGGCAAACCCGCCGAAGCGCTGCCACTCCTGCGCAAAGCCGTTCAGGCGACAAGTTACAATCCGCTGATTGCTGCCCTTTTCGGCCATGCACTGATCGCGACGGAGAATCCGG
>JAYUYR010000180.1:0-12540 GCA_043752405.1 Sphingomonas sp.
ATTCACTGTCGTTGGCGAGGGCTACCGCTTCGTCGACCGTGTCGAAGACAGTGACGGGGATGACGGGGCCGAAAGTTTCTTCGCGCATGATCTTCATGGTCGGGGTGACGCCGGCGAGGACTGTGGGGCGGAGATATCTGCCGCCGCCGAGAGTTTCGACCTGACCGCCAGCGAGGACGGTTGCGCCTTTCGCGACGGCGTCGTCAATCTGGGCCTGTACGATGTCGGCCTGTTGGGCGAAGATGAAGGGGCCGACATCGCCGGTGCCGATGTCAGGATAGTTGAGGCGTACGGCCTTTGCCGCGTCGACCAGAGCGACGAGGAAGAGTTCGGCGATTTGGCGGGCAACATAGACGCGCTCGATCGACTGGCAGGCCTGGCCGGTGTTCACCACCGAGGCGCGAAGGGCAATTGCGGCGGCTTTGACGGGGTCGGCACTGGCGAGGACGATCATCGGGTCTTTGCCGCCGAGTTCGAGGCTGGCGGGGATGAAAGCTTGTGCCGCTGTGATGCCGACCTTGCGACCCGTGGCGACCGATCCGGTGAAGGCAATGAAATCGACAGCGGGAACAAGCGCCGCGCCGGTGGCACCGTCGCCTTCGATGATGGCGAGCGGCACGCCGGTTTCGGCGATGGCGTCCATCAGCGGGCGGATGAAGCGCGGCGTGACTTCGGAAGGCTTGACGATGACCGCGCAACCGGCAGCAAGCGCGGGTATCGCGTCGATCAGCGCGAGCGTGAGCGGGAAGTTCCACGGGCTGATGACGCCGACGAGTTGGTAGGGGACGAGCCGGGTCGAGGTGCTGATGCCGGGAATCGTTGTTGTGCGGTCGCTGAGCGAATGTCGCGCGATGATACCCGCGGCATTGTCGGCCCAGCGGCGGATGAGGCGAACGGTGCCGGTGACTTCGATACGCGAAATGGCGGCGCGTCCGGTGTCGAGGATCAACGCAGCCGTAATGGCGTTTGCGTGGCGTTCTATGGCATCGGCGAGGTTGTGGAGCGCGCTTTTCTGATCGGTGGTGGCCCAGGCGATTTGTTTGGCGCGCAGCTCTTGGGCGAGAGCATCTATCGATGCGGCGTCGAGCGTGGTGATGTCATAGTCTTCCTCGCCTGTGCGCGGGTTGCGGATTTTCACTGTAAGTGCTCCCACGCATCGACGATCGCGTCGCCGCTGGCAAACCACGCATCGCGGGCCTTGAGCGCCCCGAGCAGCCCCTCAAACGCATCGATGCGATAGGGCAGGCCCGTGATATAGGGGGTAATGTGGAGCGGCAGCATCCGCCCGCTGCCTTCGCCTGCCAGCCAATCATGGGCATCGAGCATTTGCTGCGCGTAGCTGTCCACCGATTGCTGCTGCACCACAATGACTTGGCGATCGCTGAGTTCGTGATTGAGGGGCAGGTTGATGAGGCCGTCTTTTAAACGATAGGGCAACTCGTCGTTTACCCAGTCGCAGCAATATCTAACCCCGGCTTCGTTCAGCAGGCGCGGCGTGTTCCAGCTTTGCGAGCGGGCGATTGAAAGCCAGCCCGTTGGCCGGGTGCCGCTGACGCGCTCGAGCGTGTCGAGCGACGTTGAGATCAGGGCGCGTTCGTCGGCTTCGGAAAGCCCGGTGGCGATGGTGCCGTTCATGTCGGTCGAATGCGCGATGATTTCGTGTCCGGCTGCGACGATGTCGGCGATGATCGAGGGATAGCGGTCGGCAATCGCGCTGTTGGTGGCGACCGACACGCGGACGTCCGCTTTCGCAAACGCGTGGAGCAAGCGGTAGAATCCAATTCGCGTCCCATATTCTCTGGCAGTGTAGTGGCGATAATCAGGGTAAGCGGTCTGCATGTGCCCCGGTGCGCGGAACGGTGTGTCGCTGGGGGTCAGGGGGAAGTATTCGAGGCTGACGCAGACCCACATGGCCACTTTTGCGCCGCTGGGCCAGATGACGGGATTGCGGTCCTTCAGCGCCGACCACGCGTAGATGTCATGATCATAGCCGTGGCGGCGGCGCGGATAATCGAGATAGGCGGGATCGAGCGTCATTGCTGTCCCCGCCATGCGTCGGCGATTTCACCCGCTGTGGTCAGCCACCCGCGACCGTCGGCGGCGATTTCTGCGAGGGCTTCGGCGAACGGACCAATCCGGTGTGGCTGGCCGATGAGGTAGGCATGCAAGGGGATGCACATGACCGTGCCGCCTTCTTCAGCAAGACGGCGGTATTGGCGGACCAATGTGTCGGCGTAATCGCGCGGGGACATGTTATAGACGAGAAAGCCGTAATGGTCGTTGACTTCGAGACTGTAGGGCATCGAGATCAGGTCGCCTGTTTTGGTTTTGACGCGCTGCGGCTGGTCGTCGTGATACAGGTCGCAGGTGTAGTCGAGGCCGCAGTCGGCGATGAGGTCAAGCGTGTTTTCGGTGTGGGTCAGCGCAGGGGCAAGCCAGCCACGGATAGTCTGCCCAGTGGCGTCGCGGACAGTCTTGATCGAGTCCTCGATGATGCTGCGTTCCTGCACCTCGTCCATGTCATAGGCGTAGCGGGTGTTATAGATGCCGTGGCTGAAGAATTCCCAGCCGCGGGCGTTGGCATCGTCAACGACTTCAGGATGATGTTGGCACAGCGCGACCGACAGGCTGACCGATCCTGGAAAGCCGTGCCTGGTCATGACGTCGGCCATGCGCCAGTGCGACACACGATTGCTGTGGTCGCGGTGGCTATAGCCGACGACATCGGGGTGCGGCTTGGCCCATGCCTTGCGGCGCGGATGCGCGGGCGGATCGATTTCATAATATTCGAGATTGGGTGCGACCCAGACGGCGACTTGTTTGTTCCCGGGCCAGGTGATTGGCGCGCGGTTCCGGTAAGGATTGAAGTCGTAGAGGTCCGGGTCGGATTTCACTGACGTTCAAGCCAATCCACGACGGCCTGCACCGGTTTAACATCGGCATATTTCAGTTGCAGGTCGGTGAGGTTGGCGAAGTGATAGCTCTCGTGCTTGTCCGCACAGGTCTCTATGGGGACGATGGTCCGATAACCGTGTGACAGCGCATCGACCGCCGTGGCGCGGACACAGCCGCTCGTGCTGCCGCCGGTGACCACAACGGTATCGACCTTGTGCCACGTCAGATAGCTGGCGAGAGGTGTTTCGAAGAAGGCACTGGGCATGTGTTTGGTGAATTGCAGATCGTTCGCATCGATGTCGCAGCGCGGGTCATATTCGTGCCGTTCCGACCCGTATTTAGTATTCTGCAGCGAGTCGGGTGTGGCGGTGCGCGTACCCCAGACGCCGGCGTCGGCAGCGTTTTCCATATAACCGACACGGCTCCAGATGACTGGCATATTCCTGGCGCGGGCGAGACGGGCAATTATGTTGATATGATCGATTTGTCGCGGATCGGTCTGATAAGCGGTCTTGAAGGCATGGATGTCGGTATATGCCCGCTGTAAATCGACATTCACGATCGCGAGCCGCGTGCCAAAACCGAATTTCGCGCGCGCCGGGTTCGCCATGACGTCGGCAAAGATTTCGCGTGCGGTGCGGTTGTCTTCGACCATGCAGGTGCCGATAGTGTCCATAATTATATGATGCGATAGCAATAGGGGCTTGTCGAGATGAATTTGTCCGGACAAATTACGCCGGTGATTACGAGGCACTTCATCGATTGCGACCATATGACGGGGCGACGCCGCGTGCATTACCGGCGTTGCGGCAAGGGGCCGCCGCTGTTGATGGTGCATCAATCGCCGCGTTCTTCGGCCGAATATGAAGCGCTGATGCTGATTTGGGGGCAGTTTTTCACGTGCATCGCGCCTGATTCGCCGGGGTTCGGACATTCCGATGCGTTGCCCGGAACGCCCGAGATCGATGATTTTGCCGACGCATTGGTCGCATTCCTCGATGCGCTGAGCATATCGCGTTGCGCCGCTTACGGCTTTCATTCGGGTGGGATCATCCTGGTGACGGCGATGAAGCGTCATCCCGAACGGTTCACCTGTCTGGCCATCGGCGGCTATGCGATCTGGGCGCCCGACGAGATGGCGACCTTTGGCGATGCGTATCTGCCACCGTTCGTGCCGTCCGATTATGGCGAGCACCTGACCTGGTTATGGAACCGTGTCCTTGAACAAAGCTGGTATTTTCCCTGGTTCGATGTCCGTGACGAAGCGCGGTTGACGGTTGCGCATGACGATCCGGCGCGGGTTCATGCAACGGTGATGGACATGCTCGATGCGGGCGACGCCTATCGTGCGGGATATGGCGCGGTGCTGCGCGCGCCGCGGGCCGTTCCATCGGTGGATGCAGAGACTCCGCCCGTTCTGATTACGGCCTACGACGGCGATCCGTTGCAAGAACATATCGACCGGCTGGGTGAAATGCCGGTGAACTGGTCAGCACAAAAAGTCGGGACGCCTGCCGACCATCACGCCGCAAGTCTGACTTTTCTGAAGGCGCATCCGGCAGCGATCATCGGCGCATTGCCAACCGCCGAAGACGAAGGGTTTGCGCATATCCAGACCGACCTGTTCGATGGATTGATCCATTGGCGCGGATCGCACAAGGCCAGCCGGATGATCGTCCATGCGCCGGGCGATGAAGCGTCGGTGGGGCGCAATCTGGCAATCGACTTGCCGGGGCACGGGCTGTCGAGCGATTGGACCGGGGACGCGCC
This sequence comes from Sphingomonas sp., assembly GCA_043752405.1. GTDB lineage: Bacteria > Pseudomonadota > Alphaproteobacteria > Sphingomonadales > Sphingomonadaceae > Sphingomonas_O. Next base: position 4,666 of record JAYUYR010000180.1, read on the forward strand.
CGTGACCATCGGGCCGTGGCGGGTCTTGCTTGGCGCGTGCATGACCCATTTCGGAATCAAGACCATCGACGGACTGGGATGGAGCGCGGCGCTGCATGACCGCGCCGCGCCGCGTCCTGCGCGCGATATTGCCGACCGATTGATCCCTGACCTGACACCCGACCGTTTCGGCGGGCACCTGACGCGGGCGTGGAGCGTGGTGCGGGCCGGTCGGATGTTCGACCCGTGGTTCGTTGCCGATGCCGCGCACGCAATTCCCATTGACGCGATGGCACTGACCCCGGTGGCACTGGCACGCGACACCCGTGCTTTGCTGCGTGCGCGGGCCGGACGGGCACTGATGACAGCTTTGGCGACAGGAGAAGATTGATGGGAATTCGCGAAGACATGCCGCTGCTCGCGCGGCACGAGGGCGTTTGGGATGGCACTTATACCTATTTCAATGCCGCGAACGAAAAGTTCGACGAGCATCAATCGCGGCTGCTGTGCCGGTTTCCCGACGAGGGACCGTCGCCCTATCACCAGACGAATTGGTACACATGGGCCGACGGCCGCACCGACATTCGCGACTTTCCCGCTCAATACCGCGACAAGCGGGTGTGGTGGGATAATGACCTGATCCAGGGATCGGCTTGGGAAGTGGGGCAGGACAGTCACCAGCGTTCGGTGATGCTTTACTGGCAGCGGACGGGTGACCCATCACTGTATCTGTACGAGATGATCCAGATTTCGGAGGCTGGTCAAGACCGGTGCCGGACATGGCACTGGATTCGGGACGGTATGCTCGAAACGCGGACCGCGATTCAGGAAAAGCTCGTGACACGCGATTGGCGGTCAGTTGAGGCGGAGATGGCGGCTGGTTGAACCCCGCACTCTGTTTGCCAAGATTTGGGATGCGCATGTCGTTGCCGATTTAGGCAATGACAATGCCTTGATCGCGATTGATCGGGTGTTTCTCCACGAGCGCACGGGTGCGGCTGCGTTGAAGAGCATGATGGCGGCGGAACGGGCGGTGCTCGATCCCGCGCGGGTCTTTGCTGTCATGGACCACATCGTGGACACGCGGCCCGGGCGGAACGATGCGACACTGATGCCCGGCGGTGAGGCGTTCATCACCGAGACGCGCGCAGCCTGTGCGACGGCGGGTATCACATTGTTCGATGTGAACGACCCGCTCCAAGGGATTGTGCACGTTATCTCGCCCGAACTCGGTATTGTGCTTCCTGGCGTGACGTTGGTTGCGCCCGACAGCCACACCTGCACACAAGGGGCGTTCGGCGCGCTGGCGTGGGGGATTGGGTCGAGCGAGGCTGAACATGCGATGGCGACGGGAACGCTGCGGATGGCACGACCGGCAACGATGCGCGTGACATTTACGGGGACAGTGCGGACGGGTGTGACGGCAAAGGACATGATCCTGCAATTGATCGCGGTGCACGGCGCCGGCGGAGGGTCGGGATTTGCCGTTGAGTTTGCGGGCGACGCCGTCAGCGCGCTCGACATGGAAGCGCGGATGACGCTGTGCAACATGGCGACCGAATTTGCGGCAATGACGGGGATGATCGCACCCGATGCTATGACGTTCGATTATCTGCGCGGGCGGCGATATGCGCCCGATATCCTGCCCGACTGGTCGGACTTGCGAAGCGACAATGGTGCGGTGTTCGATGCCGAAATCGCTATCGACGCGGGGGTAATCGAACCGATGGTGAGCTGGGGCACGTCACCCGAACATAGCATCGGCATTGGTGGGGTGGTGCCGCAGGGGCCGGACCGGGTGCATGATTATATTGGCTTGAAAGCCGGAGAGGCAATTGCCGGCGTGCCCATCGACGCGGCGTTCATCGGGAGCTGCACCAATGCGCGCCTGTCCGATTTGCGTCGGGCAGGTGCGATACTGAAGGGGCGGCACGTTGCGGCGGGGGTGAGGGCGCTGGTTGTGCCGGGATCGTCGGCAGTGAAGCGCGCAGCGGAGGCCGAAGGGCTTGACCGCGTGTTTACCGATGCCGGTTTTGAATGGCGGATGAGCGGATGCTCGCTGTGTTTTTATGCAGGCGGCGAAGGGTTCGCGCCCGGCAGCCGCGTAATCTCCTCGACCAATCGCAATTTCGAAGGGCGGCAGGGGCCGGGCATTCGCACGCATATTGCCTCGCCCGAAGTCGTAGCGGCGAGTGCGGTGGCGGGGGTGATCGCCGCGCCATGATGCCCTTCACCACCCTGACCAGTGTCGCCGCACCCTTGCTGCGCGATAACATCGATACGGATACGATCATTCCGTCGCGTGAGATGATATCGACAGGGCGAACCGGGTTGGCTGACGGGCTGTTTGCGCCGTGGCGGTATCTGGCGGGGCGGGTGCCTGATCCCGATTTCATTCTGAACCGGATGCCGGAAGCGCAGATCATTGCCAGCGGCACTAATTTCGGGTGCGGGTCGAGCCGCGAACATGCCGTCTGGGCGCTCAGCGAATATGGCATCCGCGCAGTGATTGCTGAGAGTTTTGCGCCGATCTTTCGCGGAAATTGCATCAGAAACGGGGTATTGCCGGTGGTGCTGGCGAAGGAGGCGATTGCGGCGCTGGCGGGGCATCAAGTGACGATTGACCTGCCTGCGCAGACCGTTGCCGGATACCCGTTTGATATCGATGCTGAAGCCAAGGCGATGTTATTGGAGGGGCTCGACGCCATCGAACGGACGTTCAAACATGCCAGTGCAATATCGTCCTTTCACGGGCGCGACCGGGCCCTGCGCCCCTGGGTGTATCTATGACACACATTCTCGTTTCCGAAGTCGGCCCGCGCGACGGGTTGCAGAGCATCGACCGGGTCATGCCGGTCGAGGCCAAAAAGGCATGGATCGCTGCCGAGGCTGCTGCGGGGGTGCGCGAGATCGAGGTGGGGAGTTTCGTGCCCGCGTCGCTGTTGCCGCAAATGGCGGATACGGCGGAACTGGTCGCCTTTGCGCGGGGTATCCCCGGACTGAACGTCGTCGCGCTGGTGCCGAATGCGAAGGGCGCCGAGCGCGCTATCGCGGCGGGGGTCCACGCGATGTCGATTCCGTTTTCGATGTCGGAGACGCATTCGATCAGAAATGTTCGCAAGGATCATGCGGCGATGATCGAGGAAATACGCTCGATTGCCGCGATGGCGGCAACGGCGGGGGTGCATTTTGCGGTCAGCCTGTCGACGGCTTTTGGCTGCACGATCGAAGGGCCGGTGAGCGAGGATGCCGTCGTGCGGCTGGCGGCGGCATCGGCAGCGGCGGAGGCAAAGGAGTTCAGCCTGTCGGATACCACGGGCTATGCTAATCCGGCGCAGGTGCGAAGATTGGTGAAGGCTGTGCGAGGCGCTGTAGGCGACCGGCTGACGACGTTGCATTTGCACAATACGCGCGGGCTGGGGCTGGCGAATGTCGTCGCGGGGCTGGACGAAGGGATCACGACGTTCGACGCCTCGCTGGGCGGGCTGGGCGGATGCCCGTTTGCGCCGGGGGCATCGGGCAATATCGTGACCGAGGATCTGGTTTTCATGCTGCAGGCCATGGGGTTCGAAACGGGGATTGATCTGGCGAAGCTGCTGAAGGTGCGCGAGATCGTAGCAGATGCGTTGCCGGGTGAGGCACTTTATGGATTCACGCCCGACGCGGGTGTGCCCTTGGGCTTCGCGCCGTGAGCGCGGCTCCGCTTAAAGACCTTCGTGTCATCGAGTTCACTCATATGGTGATGGGGCCGGCGGTCGGGCATATTCTTGCCTCGCTGGGAGCCGAAGTTGTCCGCGTCGAACCGATTGGCGGCGACGCGACACGGCGTTTGCTCGGGTCGGGCGCGGGGTATTTCCCAATGTATAACCGCCACAAGGACAGCATCTGCCTCGATCTGAAATCGGACGCGGGGTTGGCGGTTGCCAAGCAGCTGTGCGCAAACGCCGACATCCTGATCGAGAATTTTCGCCCCGGGGCGCTTGAGCGGTTGGGGTTGGGCTATGAAGCGCTGTCCGCCGCCAACCCCCGCCTGATCTATTGCAGCGAGAAAGGTTTCTTGCCCGGCCCCTACGAAGATCGCACCGCGCTCGATGAAGTGGCGCAGATGATGGGCGGGCTGGCCTATATGACGGGCCCACCGGGGAAGCCGCTGCGCGCCGGGTCGAGCGTCATCGATGTCACCGGTGGCATGTTTGGCGTGATCGGCGTGTTGGCTGCGGTCGAGGAGCGGCACCGGACGGGGCGGGGGCAGAAAGTCGTGTCCTCGTTGTTTGAAACCACGGTCTATCTGGTCGGACAGCATATGGCGCAAATGGTGGTGACGGGACAGGCGGCGGCGCCGATGCCCGCGCGGATTTCGGCGTGGGCGATCTATGATGTGTTCGAAACGGCGGACGACAAGCCCGTGTTTATCGGGGTGGTAACAGATAGTTTATGGGAAAAATTCTGTGCGCTGTTCGGGCTGGATGCGCTGTGGGCGGATGAAAGTTTGCGCAAGAACAACCAGCGGGTGCTGGCACGCGACCGGATCATGCCCGAAGTGCGGGCACTGGTGAAGACATTCACGCAGGGTGCTGTGATTGCGAAGCTGGACGGCACCGGCTTACCATTCGCGCCCATTGGGCGGCCCGAGGATATGTTCGACGATCCACATCTGCTGGCCTCGGGTGGGCTGGAGACGGTGACGCTCGATGACGGGCGAGTGGCCTATCTGCCACCTTTGCCGCTGGAAATGGGCGGAGTGCGGGTGAATTCAGATACCGCATTGCCGGTACCGGGGCGCGATAGTGATGCCGTGCTGGCGGCGTTGGGCCATGATTCAGACGCGATTGCCGGGTTGAAAGCTTCGGGAGCGGTTGGTTAAGCCACCCCCATCTGCCACAGGAAAAACGCAAATTCTTCCGCCGTTTCGCGTAAGGATTCGAAACGTCCCGACTTGCCGCCATGCCCTGCGCCCATGTTGGTCTTGAGCAGCAGGATATTGTCGTCGGTTTTCAACTCGCGGAGGCGCGCGGCCCATTTGGCGGGTTCCCAATACGTCACGCGCGGGTCGTTTAGGCCGCCGGTGATGAGCATCGGCGGGTAGGGTTGCGCTGTCACATTGTCGTAAGGGCTGTAGCTCTGGATCAAGTCGAACGCCGCCTTGTCCGTGATCGGATTGCCCCATTCGGGCCATTCGCCCGGCGTCAGCGGCAGCGTGTCGTCAAGCATCGTGTTGAGGACATCGATGAAGGGTACATGCGCGGCGATGGCACCCCACAGGTCGGGGTCGGTGTTGGCGACAACGCCCATCAGTTCGCCGCCCGCCGAACCGCCCGCCGCGCAGATCTTGCCTGTCGAGGTGTAGCCCCGGTCGACCAGACCCTTTGCCACATCGATGAAATCGTGAAACGCGTTCCAGCGCTTGTCGAGCTTGCCGTCGAGCTGCCAGCGTTGGCCGAGATCATCACCGCCACGGATATGTGCGATGGCGAACGCAAAACCGCGGTCGAGCAGCGAGAGCCGTCCGGTCGAGAAACCCGGCGGGATCGCGATGCCGTAGGCGCCATAGCCATAGAGATAGAGCGGGTGGCTGCCGTCCTTCTTGAACCCCGCCGGATAGACGATCGAGACCGGAATTTCCGTCCCGTCGCGTGCGGGGATCATCAGGCGTTCGGTCGCGTATTTGGCTGCGTCATAACCGCTGGGAATTTCGAGCGTTTTCAATGTGGTGCGTTTGGCCGTCGCGACATCATAATCCTCGATCAGCGACGGCGTGACCATAGACTCATACGACAGGCGCAAGGTGGTGACGGCATATTCGGGGTTCTCGTCGAGGCCTGATGTGTAGCTGCTTTCGGGGAAGGCGATACGTGTGACATCGCTGCCGTCGTACTGATGGATTTCCACCTGATCGAGGCCGTTCTCGCGCCCCTCGACCACGAAGAAATCGGCGAAGATGCTGACATCGGTCAGATAGAAATCGGCGCGCGGGGCAATGCGTTTGGTCCATTCGCCCGGGTTGTCGATCGACGCCGTGCACAGGCGGAAATTGGTGTCGGTGTCGTTGGTGACGATGAACAGCGTCCGCCCGTGCGTCTCGACATCATATTCGACGCCGGGTTTGCGCGCACGGACGAGGATGGGCGCGGCGAGCGGATCGTTCGCGGGGAGCAGGCGGACTTCGGACGTCGTGTTGTCGCCCGCCGCGACGACAATCCACTTGCGGTCATGCGTCATCCCGACGCCGCATTGGAAGCCGGGGTTTTCTTCATGATAGATCACGACGTCATCGGCGACGTCGGTGCCGATGCGGTGCGCCTTGATCGTATCGATGCGCCATTGCTCGTTAACGAGGCCATAAAACAGATGCGTGTTGTCGGCGCTGAACGTGATTGCGCCGAGTGTCCCTTCGATCGTGCCATCGTCCCACTGGCCGCTCGCGCTGGCAATGGCGTCGGGCAGATCGACACCGGCTTGCAAGTCGCGGAAATGAACAGTGTAGCGTTCGGAGCCGTTGTCATCGACCGAATAGGCCATGTAGCGACCGTCTTCGCTTAAGGTTAGCGCACCAAGGCGGAAATATTCCTTGCCCTCGGCCAGTGCAGGTTCGTCGAGGATCAACTCGTCCGAACCACCGGAGACCGGTTTCCGCCACCACTTCCGATATTGTCCGCCGGTTTCAAACGCGCGCCAGTAGAGGTAGTTGCCGTCTTTGGCGGGGACGCTCTGGTCATCTTCCTTGATGCGGCCTTTCATTTCCTGAAAGATCGTTTCGATAAGCGGGGCGTGCGGGGCCATCGCCGCTTCGAAATAGCTGTTCTCGGCTTTCAAATAATCGAGCACTTCGGTGTCGGTGACTTGCGGGTATTCGGGATCGCGCAGCCACGCATAATCGTCGGACAGAGTGACGCCGTGGACAGTCTTTGTGGCGGGTTTGCGGGCGGCGAGGGGTGCGGGAGCTATATCGTTCATAAAGGTGCGCATAGCGGGCGGGACGCGCGGGACAAGGAAAACTCTCGACATCGGACCGCGCGGGGGGAATAGGGAATGGCAATGACTGACAAGCCCACCCTTGCCGAGTGGCAGGCACTGGCCGCCAAGGAAGTGAAGAATCGCGACCTGACTTGGGGCACGCCCGAGGGGATTGCGGTCAAGCCCTTATATACTGCGCAAGACGCTGGTGATCCGGGGTTGCCGGGATTTGCGCCGTTCACACGCGGGGTGAAGGCAAGCATGTATGCGGGGCGGCCATGGACGATCCGGCAATATGCGGGGTTTTCGACCGCTGAGGAATCGAACGCCTTCTATCGGCGCAATCTGGCGGCGGGGCAGAAGGGGCTGTCGGTCGCGTTCGATCTTGCCACCCACCGCGGCTATGACAGCGACCATCCGCGCGTCGTCGGCGATGTCGGCAAGGCCGGCGTCGCGATCGACAGCGTCGAGGATATGAAAATCCTCTTCGACGGCATCCCGCTCGACCAGATGTCGGTCAGCATGACGATGAACGGCGCGGTGATCCCGATCCTCGCCTTCTTCATCGTCGCGGGCGAGGAACAGGGCGTGCCGCAATCCGCGCTCGACGGGACCATCCAGAACGACATCCTGAAGGAGTTCATGGTCCGCAACACATACATCTACCCGCCCGAACCGAGCATGCGGATCGTCAGCGACATCATCGCCTATACGTCGGCCAACATGCCGAAATTCAACAGTATTTCGATCAGCGGCTATCACATGCACGAGGCCGGGGCGACCGCGGTGCAGGAGCTCGCCTTCACGATCGCCGACGGCAAGGAATACGTTGTGCGCGCGATCGAAAGCGGTCTCGACATCGACGCGTTCGCGGGGCGGCTGAGCTTCTTCTTCGGCATCGGCATGAACTTCTTCATGGAGGTCGCCAAACTCCGCGCCGCG
>JAYUYR010000181.1:0-12439 GCA_043752405.1 Sphingomonas sp.
CGCTGCCTTCGGTGCCGTAACTATGCCCGACGAAATCGGTTGCCGAGGCACCAATGGCGATCAGGTCGGTGGCGGGGCCACGCCCGAGTTTCATGTCAGTGATAAGGTCGGCGGCCAGAGCGAGCGTCGCGGCGTCCGCTTCGGGTGAGGCGCGGAACAACGGTTTTTCACCGGCCTTGCGCGCAAAACGGCCGTCGCCGACGGTCTTTGCGGACGAAATGGTAACGGCGCGCGACCGGGTGGCGCAGAAGGCCGAGAGTTTCATCGGCGGCATTGATTTGGCGAGCGCCGCCGTGATGCCGGCGTTGGCGCGGGTGACCGGCGCAGTGGTCGTGCGACCGGCGAGCGTTTCGAAACTGTTATAATCGCGCGGATTGAGAAACCAGATTGCGTCGGTTTTGTGCCCGCCCATCATGATCGCCGCACGGTCCTTTCCCGCCACCGCGACGACACGCGAACGCGGGTCTGCGTCCTTCATGCGTTCACCGAGCGTGGGCACTTTCAGATGAACGGACGAGGGGACATAGTCGGCCGACCTGCTCGATTTGCCGAGGCTTTCGTCTTCGGCGCAATAGACATTCTTGTCGGCGCGGGTGACGGTCTGATCGGTCCAGTTATTGGCGATGATGCCAGCGCGCGCGGGATGGACGCCGGTCAGGATCGTGGCATGGCCCGGGCATGTTTCGGTGGCGGCATGGCTTTGATAGCCGCTGGGGAAGACGACGCCTTCACTCAACCGTTTGAGGCCGCCGGTGAAATGGGCGCGATATTCGGCGAACAGATCGGCGGAGAATTGATCGACGGCGATGACGACCAGAAGTTTCGGCTTGGTTGTCTGTGCGGAAGCAGCGGACGCGGCGGCGAGGGCGGCAAATCCAATCAGGCGGCGGATCATCAATATCTCCGTATCGAAAGCGGTTAGCTGCGCGTAATAGCCATATCATGGGTTCGGAGTCTCGCATGGTCGTATGGTGTTTCAGAGTGGTGACAGCATTTCTGGCGCTGGTTGCGTTTCCGGTGCTGGCACAAACGCATATCAAGCCGCGACTATTGGCCGAAAGCTCGACACCGGCCGCCGGATCGACGGTGACGATTGCACTGGACATGCGGACCGAGAAGCGCTGGCATGGATATTGGTCGAACCCCGGCGAGGCAGGCTATGCGCCGCGCCTGACATGGACGTTACCGCCGGGGGCGACAATGAGCGCGCCCGAATATCCGGTGCCGACCACATTGTCGGTGGCAGGGTTGATGAATTATGTGTTCGAGGCGGACCATGCGCTGATCCTGTCGTTCAAAGTGCCCGCTGGGCTGATGGTGGGAACCAAGCTGCCGATTGCGCTCGATGCGCAATGGCTGGCGTGCACCGACGAAGTGTGTGTGCCCGAGCGGGGCAAGTTCGCGATTGACCTGACAGTCGGGGACGGGGCGCGTGACGGCGGAGCCGTAATTGACGGCTTCCGCGCCAAATTGCCGGCGCCGCTGGGATCGACAGCAACCTATGCGCGGACAGCCGGGCGATTGCGGATTGCGATTCCGTTTCCGGCGGGTGCGACAATTGGCACCCCGCATTTCTTTCCGGCGACGTCGGGTTTGATCGTCGATGCCGCGCCGCAGATGTTCAGCCGCTCGGGCGATCAAATCGTCTTGAGCGTAGCGGCACCCAAGGACGCGGCGGGGGCAGTCGGCGGAGTCCTGTCGCTGGGCAACGGGCGCGGGCTGACGATCACAGCGAACGCTGGCGCTGTGCCGACAGGTGGCAAGCCACTGGCCGGGGCGAGCGCCGCGACGGGGTGGACGGCGATCCTGCTGGCGATTGGCGGTGCAGTGCTGGGCGGGCTGATCTTGAACGTGATGCCGTGCGTGTTCCCGATTGTGAGTTTGAAGGCTTTGAGCCTGGCGCGGGCGGGTGGCGACGAGGCCGCAGCGAAGCGCGAGGCATTGGCATATACGGGTGGGGTCATCCTGACCTGCCTTGCGCTAGGCGCACTCGTGCTGGGCCTGCGCGCGGCGGGGACGCAGGTCGGTTGGGCATTCCAGTTGCAGGATCCACGGATCGTGTTCGTTCTGCTGCTGCTGGCGACCGCGATTACACTCAATCTGGCAGGCGCGTTCGAGCTTCGCGCATACGGCGGCGGTGAAGTGCTGGCGCGCAAGGGCGGGGTGCAGGGGTCGTTCTGGACCGGCGTGCTGGCAGCCTTTGTTGCGACACCGTGCACGGGGCCATTCATGGCAGCCGCATTAGGCGCGGCATTGGTGTTGCCGGTGGCGGCCGCGCTCGCGGTGTTTGTGGGACTGGGACTCGGGTTGGCACTGCCGTTTCTGGCAATCGGCTTCGTGCCCGCACTGCGGCGGATGATGCCCCGGCCGGGCGCGTGGATGGGCACGTTCCAGCGGTTCCTCAGCATCCCGATGGCGCTGACCGTCGTGGCATTGCTGTGGCTGGTGTACCGGCAACAAGGTAATGTTGCGGGCGACTGGGCACTGGTCACGGTCGCCGTGATCGGGGTGCTGGCATTTGCGATGCGCTTTCGCGAGAAAATCGGGCGACCGGTCGTGATGGCAAGCGTGATGGCGGTCATGCTGGCGGGCGGGGCGGTGGCAATCAAGGCCGACCGGATGAACGCCAATGCGGCGACGGTCGATGCCGGGGAGCCGTTTTCGGTGGACAAGCTCGCAGGCTTGCGGGCGGCGGGAAAGCCGGTGTTTGTTTACTTCACGGCCGACTGGTGCCTGACGTGCAAGGTGAATGAAAAGAGCGCCATCGAAACCGACGTGGTGCGCGCGGCGTTCAAGGCGGGGGGCGTGACGATGATGGTTGGCGACTGGACCAGTGGCGATGCGGTCATCACACGCTTTCTGAACGAGCGTGGCGTGTCGGGAGTGCCGCTGTATCTTTATTATCCTGCCGGCGGGGGTGAGCCGAAACAATTGCCGCAGATACTGACGCCGGGGATGCTGGCGGCGCTTACTTCTTCCTGAAGACGCGCAACCCCCCGATCCATGTTTCCAGAACCTTGGTCGTGCGGATGGCGGCGGGGGGACTCATCAGCGGGTCGTGGTCGACGAGGATGAAATCGGCGTGAAACCCTGGCGCAAGCCGTCCGACTTTGGTTTCGGCAAACGCGGCATAAGCTGCGCCCGTAGTAAAGCCGGCGAGTGCCTGTTCGCGGGTGATCCGTTCCTGTGGTTGCCAGCCGCCGAAGGGCTGGCCCGACGCATCTTCGCGGGTGATGGCGGCGGCTAGGCCGGGGAAGGGATTGGCACTTTCGACAGGGACGTCCGAGCCAAAGGCAAGCCGGCCACCGTTTGCCAGCATCGATGCCCAGGCATAGGCACCGCCCAAGCGGTTCGGGCCAAGGCGGGCTTCGGCCATTGTCCGGTCGCTGGTCTGGTGCACGGGTTGCATCGATGCGATGATGCCGTTCCTGCCGAAGCGCGGCAGGTCGGCGGGATCGGAGATCTGGGCATGTTCGATGCGCCAGCGCCGGTCGCCCCGATAGGTGGGGCCGAGTTCTTCGATGGCATCAAGAATTTGCGCATTGGCGCGGTCGCCGATGGCGTGGACGGCAAGCTGAAACCCGTCCATCGCGGCGCGGCTCATCAGGTTGCGCAACTTGGCATCGTCGAGAAAGCACAGGCCGGTCTGCGGGGGCGCATCGGTATAGGCTTGCTTCAGACACGCACCGCGCGAGCCGAGCGCGCCGTCGGCAACGAGCTTGACTCCGGTCATCCGGAGCCGGTCGCCATAAAGCCACGGCGTGGGTTCGCCGCCTGCGATGGCCAGCATCGGTTCGACACCAAGAGCATAGCTGAAGATACGGACCTGAAGCCGCCCACCGTCTCCGGCACGGCGATAGGTGTTCCAGTTGGCAACTGACGTGCCCATGTCGGCGATTGCCGTAATACCAAACTCTTTGAGGATTTCCTGCGCTTTGAGGAAAGCGAGGTCATTATCCTTGGACAGTGGCGGCGGGACCGCTTTGTTGATCAGCTCTTCGGCGGCATCCACGAAGATGCCGTTTTCAATGCGTCCGCCGGCCGGTGATTTGGTTGCGGCAGTAACGCCGGCGGCATTCATCGCAGCGGTATTGGCCCAGCTGGCATGGCCATCGACACGCTCGAGCCAGATCGGACGGTCGGTAATTCCGTCAAGATCGGCTGCCGTGGGAAAGCGCCCAAGGCCCCATTTCTCCTGATTCCAGCCGCGCCCGATAATCCACGGACGCTCCGGATGGGCAGCGGCATAAACTGCGATCCTGGCCTTTGCATCGGCAAGACTGGTCGTTTCCGACAAATCAAGCGTCAAAGCGACAAACCCCAGCTTCATGACATGGCCGTGCGCGTCAATCAGGCCGGGGAGCAGCGTACGACCCTTGCCGTCGAACTTCCAGTCGGGCTTGGTAACCTTGTCCCCGCGTTGGAGCAGCTTGCCGACCTTGCCGTCGGTGGTGACGGTCAGGCCGTTGAAGCGGACCACCTTACCGTTGGCATCGAGGGTTATCCCGTTGACATTATCAACCCAGCCATCGGCAAGTGCTGGAGTGGCAAGAAGGCCAAGAGCGGCGAGAAATGCGGAGCGGATAGCTTTAGTCATGATGTGACGGTGGCAGAACGGGCGCGTCTAGGAAAGGGCTGGGCTAAACTTCCTTCAGTCGCCGCACCAGCGCACTTGTGTCCTGTCGACCGCCGCCCATTCGCTGCACTTCGGCAAAGAATTGATCGACGAGTGCCGCTACCGGAAGCGTTGCCCCGTTGGCGCGGGCTTCCTCGAAGGCTAGCCCCAAATCCTTGCGCATCCAGTCGACCGCGAAACCAAAGTCGAATTCGTCCTTCACCATAGTGGCCCAGCGATTGGTCATCTGCCAGCTGCCTGCCGCACCACCCGAGATCGATTCGAAGACGCGGTCGAGGTCGAGATCGGCGGCTTGAGCAAACCGCATGGCCTCGGAGAGCGACTGGATGGTGCCGGCAAAGGCGATCTGATTGCACATTTTCGTGGTTTGCCCGGCACCCGGGGGGCCGACGTGGACGATGCGGCTGGAATAGGCGTCCATGAACGGCGAGGCAGCGGCGAGCCCCTTGTCGGTGCCGCCGCACATCAAGGTGAGCGAGCCGTTCTGGGCGCCGACTTGCCCACCGGTGACGGGGGCATCGACGCTAAGCAGGCCCATGCCCTTGGCTTCGACCGCGAGCTGGCGCGCGATTTTGGCGGAAACGGTGGTGTGGTCGATGAACACTGCGCCTTTGGCCATGGCTTTGAACGCGCCGTCGCGGCCGAGCGTGACCGAAGCGAGGTCGTCGTCATTGCCCACGCAGGCGATGACGGCTTCAGCGTCGTGCGCAGCTTCGGCGGGGCTGTCGACAGCCCGAGATCCATTTGGGCCTTTGTGCTCGGCGACCCATTTGTCGGCTTTGGCGCGGGTGCGGTTGTAGACGGTGAGGCTGTGCCCTGCCGCAGCGAGATGCTTCGCCATCTGCCCGCCCATAACGCCGAGCCCGATAAATGCCAGTCTAGCCATAGGCGCGTCTTAGTGTGCGTTTGCGGGGAGCGCTAGATGACGTTAGAGGCACGTTTATTGGAACATTGCACATTCGCACGAAGGCACGAAGGCACGAAGGTGGGGGCGGAAAGCAATGGACGATGTTGAGCAGTTGGCACGTGCCGCCATTGATTGCGGTATGCGGTTGCATAAGCGACTTGGCCCGGGCCTTCTTGAATCGGCATATGAAGTTATCCTGTGCGAGCAATTGCAGCGCGAAGGATTCTTCGTTGAACGTCAGAAGGCGGTTTCGATTGATGTTGATGGCATCCGCATTGCGGATGCGTTTCGAGTTGATTTGCTGATAAACCAAACTCTGGTGCTGGAAATCAAATCGGTGGACCGATTGGCACCCGTGCATTCGAAGCAACTTCTGACGTATCTCAAACTGCTTGATCTTCGCTTGGGTCTATTGATGAATTTTGGGCAGGAAACACTGCGTGACGGGTTACGCCGGATCGTCAATGGTCCATCTACCTTCGTGCCTTCGCGCCTTCGCGCGAATTTGCAATCTCACGTATAGGAAACCCATAGATGCACGCAGCCATGCCGACCCCAGTCACTCTGTCCGACATCGAGGCCGCCGCTGCGCGGATTGCCGGGAATGTCGTGCGTACGCCGACGTTGCATTCGATTACGCTGTCACAACTCACCGGCGCAACTGTGTACCTGAAGTTCGAGAACCTGCAGTTTACCGCGGCGTACAAGGAACGCGGGGCGCTCAACAAATTGCTGCTGATGCCTGAAGGGCGCCGTGCGAAAGGCGTAATTGCGGCGTCGGCAGGCAATCATGCACAGGCGCTTGCCTATCATGGTGCGCGGCTGGGCGTGCCCGTCACGATCGTCATGCCGATCCCGACGCCGACGGTGAAGATCATGCAGACCGAGGGGCATGGCGCAACTGTCGTGCTCCACGGCGAGACCTATGATGCGGCCTTTGACCACGCCCGCCAGCTTGAAAGCGAACGTGGCCTGACTTTTGTGCCGCCGTTCGATGATGTCGACATCATTGCGGGACAGGGGACGATCGCGCTCGAAATGCTCGCCGATGTGCCCGAGATCGATATGCTGGCGGTGCCGATCGGCGGCGGCGGATTGCTGTCGGGCGTGGGCACGGCGGCCAAGGCATTGAAGCCCGATATAGAGATTATCGGGGTGCAGGCCGAGCTGTTTCCGTCGATGTATTCGCTGCTCAATGGCCTTGATATGCCAAGCGAGGGCGACACGCTGGCCGAAGGGATTGCGGTCAAATATCCCGGCCTGATCACGCGCGAGATGGTGCGGGCGCTGGCTGACGACATCGTTCTGGTTTCCGAACGTGATCTGGAAAAAGCGGTCAGCCTGTTGCTGCAGATCGAAAAGACAGTGGTCGAAGGCGCGGGATCGGCGGGGCTGGCAGCGTTGCTCGCGCATCCTGCGAGGTTCGCGGGCAAGACTGTGGGCATCATCCTGTGCGGCGGCAACATCGACACGCGGTTGCTGGCGAATGTGCTGCTGCGCGATCTGGCGCGGTCGGGACGGTTGGCGCGGTTGCGCATTCGCTTGCAGGACCGGCCCGGCGCGTTGTTCCGGGTGGCACAAATATTTCATGAGCAGGGGGTCAACATCATCGAAGTTTATCACCAGCGTGTGTTCACGACGCTGCCCGCCAAGGGCCTGATCACCGACATAGAATGCGAAACGCGTGGTCCCGAACATCTCGCGCGGCTGATCGCGGCGCTGGGCGATGCGGGGTATGAAGTGAGTCCGGTGGAACTGGCCTGAGGGGTTAACCCTCTTTCATGGTAAATCCGCTTTTCATCACGGCAAAGCAGCTTCATAGTCGCAAACGTGACCGCCCAATTCCGCTTTCCCCGTTTTTATGTAACGACACCGTCGGCGTGTCCCTATCTGCCCGGCAAGACCGAGCGGAAAGTGTTCACCGAGCTGGCGGGGCCGAATGCAGTCGAGCTCAACGATGCGCTGGGGCGGATCGGGTTTCGGCGCAGCCAGGGCGTTGCCTATCGCCCGTCGTGCCTCGATTGTCAGGCCTGCGTTGCAGTGCGCGTCGTGACCGGGGAATTTGAGCCGAACGCGAGCCAGCGCAAGCTGCTGAAGCGCCACAGCGACCTTGAGGTGTCCGCGTGCAAGGCATGGTCGACGGATGAGCAGTTCGAGTTGTTGCGCCGCTATCTCGGGTCGCGGCATCCGGGTGGCGGGATGGTCGAGATGGACGAGCTCGATTATGCCGACATGGTCGAACAGTCGCCGGTCGACAGTTATGTCGTCGAATATCGCGAGCCGTCAGTCGATGGACGCCCCAGGCGGCTGATCGGCGCATGTCTGACCGACCGGCAGTTCGACGGGCTGTCGATGATCTATAGTTTTTTCGAGGCGGACAGTGACGAGCGGCCGGGCCTCGGCAATTTCATCATTATGGACCACATTATGCGCGCAGCGGACGCGGGCCTGCCGCATGTCTATCTTGGCTACTGGGTCGCGGGTTCAAAGCGGATGGAATATAAAGTCCGCTACCGCCCGATGGAGCGGCTTGGCCCCGGCGGCTGGACGCGGCTGCGTGATGCCGATGTGGCCGAGTCGCTGAAAGCGGCGGGGGTTCTGGGGTCGCCCGAAGGGCGTAAGTTCTAGGGCTAGTCCGCGAACGGATCGCGCACCAAAATCGTATCCTCGCGCTCGGGAGACGTGCTGACCAGCGCGACCGGGCAGTCGATCAACTCTTCGACGCGTTTGACGTATTTGACGGCTTGGGCGGGAAGGTCGGCCCAGCTGCGCGCGCCTGCAGTGGACTGGTGCCAGCCTTCGATCTCTTCGTAGATAGGAACCACAGCGGCCTGGTCGATGGCGTGGGGAGGAAGGTAGTCGTAAACCTTGCCGTTCAACCGGTACCCGACGCAGATTTTGAGCGTTTCAAAGCCGTCGAGGACGTCGAGCTTGGTCAGCGCAATGCCGGTAATGCCGCTGACCGCGACCGACTGGCGAACGAGGACCGCGTCGAACCAGCCGCAGCGGCGTTTGCGGCCCGTGACAGTCCCGAATTCATGACCGCGTTCGCCGAGCCGCTGGCCGGTTTCATCTTCGAGTTCGGTGGGGAAGGGACCGGTACCGACGCGTGTGGTATAGGCTTTGACGATGCCGAGGACAAAACCCGCCGCGCCGGGGCCGAGACCCGATCCGCTGGCCGCCGTGCCGCTGACGGTGTTCGACGAGGTAACGAAAGGATAAGTGCCGTGATCGACGTCGAGGAGCATTCCCTGCGCCCCTTCGAAGAGGATGCGTTTGCCGGCGCGGCGGGCCTGGTTGAGTTCGTGCCACACGGGTTTGGCATAGGGGAGGATGGCAGGCGCGATTTCGGACAGCGCTGTCATGAGTGCCGCACGGTCGACGGGCGGTTCGTTGAACCCGGCGCGCAAGGCATCATGATGCGCGCAGAGCCGGTCGATTTGCGGGGCGAGCGCATCGAGGTGCGCTAGGTCGCACACGCGGATCGCACGGCGGCCGACCTTGTCTTCGTAGGCCGGGCCGATCCCCCGCCGCGTCGTGCCGATCTTGAACGCACTGGCGTCCTCACGCAGGCCGTCGAGGTCGCGGTGGAAGGGCAGGATCAACGGGCAGGTTTCGGCGATGTGCAGGTTTTCGGGGGTGATCGTCACGCCCTGTCCGGCGAGCTTGGCGACTTCATCGCGGAAATGCCAGGGGTCGAGGACAACGCCGTTGCCGATGACCGACAACGTGCCGCGGACGATGCCGCTGGGCAGCAGGCTGAGTTTATAGACCGCGCCGTCGACGACGAGGGTGTGCCCGGCATTGTGCCCGCCCTGAAAACGGACGACGACATCGGCGCGGGCAGCAAGCAGATCGACGATCTTGCCTTTGCCCTCATCACCCCATTGTGCGCCGATTACGGTGACGTTGGCCACGATTTTATTCCAGTCATCGAAGGGAAATTCCGCGCCGTCCGTATTGACCCTGAACCGTAACGTCCAGTATTTTGGACATCGGGCATGCGTAATAAGGCCGATCCGGCTGCCTTCGTTCCGCCAACCCCACCGAAGCAATAGCCGCTTGGCCCCTGCGATTGCGTCCGCTATTGTCGAGAAAGCATTCGCTGGAGGACCACATGGGCGTTTTCGATTTTCTTTCGAAGCAATTCGTTGACGTTATCGATTGGACCGAGGAGCCCGGCGACCTCGCGTGGCGCGTGCCGATGGCCGACCGCGAAATCCAGAATGGCGCTGTGCTGACTGTCCGAGAGGGTCAAGTCGCGGCATTTTTCAACGAAGGGCAGATTGCCGACATGTTCGGTCCCGGTATGCATACGCTGGAGACCGGAACGCTGCCGTTGCTGACGGCGCTGAACAATTGGGATAAGGCGTTCAAATCGCCGTTCAAATCGGATGTCGTGTTCTTTTCGCAGAAGGAACAGATCAACCTGAAATGGGGCACGGCGCAGCCTGTCACAGTGCGCGACAAGGAATTCGGGCCGCTGCGTATC
The DNA here is from genome assembly GCA_043752405.1 of Sphingomonas sp. Taxonomy (GTDB): domain Bacteria; phylum Pseudomonadota; class Alphaproteobacteria; order Sphingomonadales; family Sphingomonadaceae; genus Sphingomonas_O. The sequence continues at coordinate 10,036 of JAYUYR010000181.1, forward strand.
CGCGCTTTTGGCGGTTACTCATTCCGCATCGACAAGGTGGCGCCGTTCGCGTCGCGGATTGCGGGGACGTTGGCCGAAGTCACGGTGTCGAGCATCGAGCCGCAGTTGCGCTCGGCGATTGCGACGGCAATGGCGACCGCGCTTGGCGGCGGCGAGATTGCGTTTCTCGACATGGCGGCGAATCAGACGCTGCTGTCGGAGAAATTGAAAACCGCTGTTTCCGAAACGCTGGCGCTGTGGGGCATCAGCGTCGAGAGCTTCTTTGTCGAAAGCCTGTCGCTGCCCGAAGCAGTGCAGGAACATCTCGACAAGACGAGCTCGATGCGCGTGCTCGGCGATCTCGATAAATATGCCAAGTTCCAGGCGGCCGAAGCGATTGAAATCGCTGCGGGACAGGACGGAGGCATGGCGGGCCTTGGCGCTGGTGCGGCGGCAGGGATGGCGATTGGTCAGATGATGTCTGGTGCGCTGGGGGGTTCGGCCGCACCGGCACCCGGCGAGGATCCGTTTGCGCTCATCGAAAAGCTCCATAATTTGCAGGTCGCAGGCGCGCTTACACAGGCCGAATTCGACGCCAAGAAAGCTGAATTGCTGGCCAAGGTCCGCTAATCCCGTGATGGCCGCGCTGGCCTGCCCGCAATGCGGGAATGAATTGAGCTACGCGTCGCCTGCGCTGCCGGTGAAGGTGTGCGATCGCTGCCGCTCGCTCGTATTGCGCAAGGGCCAAGAGCTTGATTTGATCGGCGAAGCGGCAGTGCTGCCGTTCGATGTCAGCCCAGTGCAGATCATGACAACGGGGCGGTTCGGCGGCATGGGGTTCACGGTGCTTGGTCGCATCCGCTGGGGCTGGGCCGAGGGATCGTGGAACGAATGGCTGGTGCTGTGCGATGATAACAGCTGGGGCTGGCTCGGCGATGCGATGGGCGATTTCATGCTGCTCCGCGAACAGCCGATCGATCTGTGGGGCGACAGTGCGCTGGCCAAACTGGTGGCGGGGGAAAAGCCGACGATTGGCGAGCGGGTCGACATCGGCGGGGTGAGTTATGCCGTGACCGACATCAAGCAGGCGACAGTTCTTGCGAGCGAAGGCGATTTGCCGTTCAAGGCGACGAGCGACTGGACCATCGACAGTATCGATTTTCGCTCGACGACGTCGGCGTGCGCGAGTTTCCAGCGCGATGAGGATGGGTCGTCGTTCTACACCGGCGACGCGTTGAGCCTGTCCGACCTGCAACTCAAGAATCTGCGCACCATCGACGGCTGGAAAGTACCGGCATGAGCGACGCGGCGCGCGCCGTGACCTGCCCCTCATGCGGTGGCACGGTTCAGGTCCGCGCGGCGGGCTTTTCAGTCACGCTTGTCTGCGAATACTGCGGCAGCATCCTCGATGTTGCCAACCCCGATGTCGCGCTGATCGAGAAACATAATCGTGCGACAGCGCAACTGGCGATGCCGCTCGGCAGTCGCGGCGCGGTGTTTGGCACTGAATATCAGGTCGTCGGGTGGATGCGCCGGTCCATCGAGGGCGAGGGCTGGGACGAATATCTGCTGTTCAATCCGTATGTCGGCTATCGCTGGCTGGTCGACGAGGATGGCGAATGGTCGTTCGGGACGATGCTGACCGCATTACCCGACATGAGTGCGTTTCCGACCGCCCGGATTGGGGCGGCGGCCTTCCGCAACGAAGATCAGAGCTATACGGCGGTCGTCGATAGCGTCGTTGGCGAATTTTATTGGCGGGTGAAGGTCGGTGACCAGGTCGAGCTGATAAATTTCGAAGGCGACGCCGCGACGCTCAGCCGGGAAAGCGTGGCGGACGAGGTCAACTGGACCGTTTCGAAACCACTGCGCCGCGATCAGGTGCAGGGGTTTAACGGCGACACATTCGATCCGACCAGACCTGCGGCACCCGCTGCGTTCATGGCCGATGCGGTTCAGCCGGAAACGTCAAGCGGGGATTCGCTCTGGTCGATTTTGAAAATCGGAGGCGCGACGGCGGCACTCCTGATCCTCTTCATGCTGATCGCGAGCTTTGGCGGTATGCGGCCGCAGAGCTTTTCCTATAACGTGATGCGCGACGGCGCGTCGCAATCGGCAACCTTCGGCCCGCTGGTGTTTTCGGGAGGGCGGCAGAAGGTCGAGATTAACACCGCCAGTTCGGACTTCGACAATGCGTGGATCGACCTCGACATCATGCTCGTCGAGCGAACGACGCAGGCGAGCATTGCTGCGGCATCGGTGGTCGAGAAATATAGCGGGCGCGACAGCGACGGCGCGTGGTCCGAAGGGTCGCGGTCGAAATCGACCAAGATCGCGTCGGTGCCCAGCGGCACCTATGATCTGGTGATCGAAGCGGCCGCAAAAAGCTGGCCCGCGCCCCAAGGGGGCTATGGATATGTCGAGG
>JAYUYR010000182.1:0-5108 GCA_043752405.1 Sphingomonas sp.
CATCAGTCGTTCGGGTTACACCGGAGAGGATGGTTTCGAAATCTCGGTGCCGAATGATGCGGTTGTCGCGCTGGCCGATGCACTGTGTGCGCAACCCGACGTCAAGCCCATCGGCCTCGGCGCGCGCGATTCGTTGCGGCTTGAGGCGGGGTTGCCGCTTTACGGGCATGATCTGTCGCCCGAGATCGATCCCGTCGAAGGGCAACTGACCTTTGCCATCCAGAAACGGCGTCGCGAAGGCGGCGGTTTCCCTGGAGCGCTGCGTATTCAGAAGCACTTTGCCGAAGGACCGCCGACCAAGCGCGTCGGCCTGATCGTCGAAGGCCGTCAACCGGCGCGCGAAGGGGCAGAGATTTATGTCGGTAACGTTCTCGTCGGCAAAGTCACTTCGGGTGGCTTTTCGCCCAGCCTGCAGATGCCGATCGGCATGGGTTATGTCGCGGCGGCCCATGCAGCGCCGGGCACCTCGCTTGAAATCGACGTCCGCGGCAAACGCCTGAATGCGACCGTGACGCCAATGCCGTTCGTTCCACATCGTTATTACCGCAAGGGAGCCGTTTAATGCGCTATTTCACCAAAGATCATGAGTGGATCGATGTCGCCGAGGAGTCAGGCAGTCATACTGCAACGGTTGGCATCACCGATTATGCGCAGAGCCAGCTTGGCGACATTGTTTTTGTCGAAGTTCCAGCCGACGGGACGCGCGTAACAAAGGGCGGCGAGGCGGCTGTTGTTGAATCGGTGAAGGCAGCGTCCGACGTCTATTCGCCTGTTTCGGGCACCGTCGATGCGGGCAATCCTTCGCTCGAAGCCGAACCGGCGTTGGTCAACAGTTCGGCCGAAAGCGATGGCTGGTTCTTTACGATAACTCTTGATGATCCGGGCGAACTTGACGGTTTGATGGACGAAAGCGCCTACAAGGCGTTTGTGGCGGGGCTCTGATGCGTTATCTGCCCCTGACCGGCCATGACCGTTCGGCGATGCTAGGCGTTATCGGTGCGCCCGATATAGACGCGCTGTTTGTCGATGTGCCCGAAAGCGCGCGCCTGTCGGGCCCCATTCATGGCTTGCCGAACCATGCCACTGAATTGTCGGTCGAACGACATCTGTCGGCTCTCGCGCGCAAGAATCGTCCGGCGAGTGAGGGGCCGTTCTTCCTAGGGTGCGGCGCTTACCGTCATCATGTCCCCGCGAGCGTCGACCATATTATCCAGCGCGGCGAATTTCTGACGGCCTACACGCCGTATCAGCCCGAAATCGCGCAGGGCACGTTGCAAGTGCTGTTCGAATTCCAGACGCAGGTCGCGCGGCTGTTCGGCTGTGATGTCGCCAATGCCAGCATGTACGATGGTTCGACTGCGTGCTGGGAAGCGATCGTCATGGCGCGGCGCATCACCAAGCGCGGCAAGGCGTTGTTGTCGTCGGGTTTGCACCCGCATTACGTGAGCGTTGCACAGACAATGGCGCGGTTTACGGGTGATGATCTGGTCACGGCCACGCCCGAACTGGTTGCCGACACCGATGCGGCGCGGTTGCTGGCGGGAATCGATGGCGAAACATCGTGTGTTGTCGTGCAATATCCCGACATATTGGGGCGCATCGGCGATCTGACCGAGATTGCCGCAAAGGCCCATGCGAACGGCGCGTTGCTGATCGCGGTGGTCACCGAACCGGTTGCCTTGGGCGCAATCAAGGCGCCGGGTGACATGGATGCAGACATCGTTGTTGGCGAAGGCCAGTCGCTGGGTGTCGGGCTGCAGTTCGGTGGACCCTATGTCGGGTTGTTTGCGTGCAAGGACAAATATGTCCGCCAGATGCCGGGTCGCTTGTGCGGCGAAACGGTCGATGCCGAGGGCAAGCGCGGGTTCGTTCTTACATTGTCGACACGTGAGCAGCATATTCGCCGTGAAAAGGCGACGTCGAATATCTGCACGAATTCAGGACTTTGTGCGCTGGCGTTCAGTGTTCATATGACATTGCTTGGCGAGCGTGGTTTGCGTGATTTGGCGACGCTGAACCACAGCCTTGCGAGCCATGCTGCCGATCGGCTCGCCAAGGTGTCGGGCGTCGAGGTGATCAACCGCAGTTTTTTCAATGAATTCACGTTGAAACTGTCGAAGGAAGCCCGTCCGATTGTGCGGACACTGGCAGCGCAGGGTGTGCTCGGCGGCGTGTCGCTCGGTCGCCTGTATCCGGGTGTAGAAGCACTTGAGAACGGACTGGTCGTTGCCGTGACCGAAACAACCACCGTGGAAGATATCGAAGCGCTGGCCTCCGCGCTTGAGGAGATATTGTCATGAACGTGAACGCAAGCGGATGGCGCCCTGAAATGGGCGGCAGCGAGAGCAGCGATGTGATGACGACAACCGGCAACCGTGCGTTGATGCTCGAGGAAGCATTGATTTTCGAAATTGGGGACAGCCAGACGACCGGCGTCGATTTTGCCGATCCGGTCGCTGCCCTTTCGCGCCTCGGGAACCTCGAACGCACCCGGCCTATCGGGCTTGCAGGCCTGTCCGAACCCGAAACGGTGCGTCACTATACGCGCCTTAGCCGCCAGAACTACGGGATCGACCTCGGTTTCTTCCCGCTCGGCAGCTGCACGATGAAGCACAATCCGCGCCTTAACGAAAAAATGGCGCGGCTGCCCGGATTTGCCGACATTCATCCGCTGCAGCCAGTCGATACGGTGCAGGGCGCGCTCGAACTGATCGACCAGCTGGCGCACTGGCTGAAAATGCTGACTGGAATGCCTGCGGTCGCAATGTCACCCAAGGCTGGCGCGCACGGCGAACTTTGCGGCATCCTCGCGATCCGTGCCGCGCTCGAGGCGCGTGGCGATGCGCGTCAGGTTGTCCTTGTCCCCGAAAGCGCGCACGGGACCAATCCGGCAACGGCAGCTTTTGCGGGGTATCGCGTCGAGGATATTCCCGCGCCGAGTGGCCGGATCGATACCGAAGCGTTGAAAGCCCGCCTTGGCCCCGATGTGGCGGCCGTCATGATCACCAACCCGAACACTTGCGGCCTGTTTGAAAGCGATCTGAAAGACATATCGGACGCCGTCCATGCCGCAGGTGCATTCGTCTATTGCGACGGCGCAAATTTCAATGCCATTGTGGGCCGTGTCCGTCCCGGCGACCTTGGCGTCGATGCGATGCACATCAATCTACACAAGACGTTTAGCACGCCGCACGGTGGCGGTGGCCCGGGGTCGGGGCCAGTCGTGTTCTCCGCCGCGCTCGCGCCGTTCGCGCCGTTGCCGTTTGTTGACAAGGATGGCGATCATTTTGTCCTTGTTGAGGAGGAAACAGCAGGAGACCACCACGCGTCGTCGTTTGGCCGCATGGTCGCCTTCCACGGCCAGATGGGCATGTTCACGCGCGCGTTGAGTTACATCCTCAGCCATGGGGCAGATGGCTTGCGGCAGGTGTCGGGCGATGCGGTTCTCAACGCCAATTATATCCTACGCAGCCTGGAGGATGTCCTGGATGCGCCATTCGCGGCGATGGGGCCGTGCATGCACGAGGCCTTGTTCAGCGACGACGGCATGGCCGAAGGCTTCACGACGCTCGATATTGCCAAGGGGCTGATCGACGAGGGCTTTCACCCGATGACAGTCTATTTCCCGCTCGTCGTCCACGGCGCGATGCTGGTCGAGCCGACCGAGACCGAGTCGAAGGCCGCGCTGGATCAATTCATAGTGGCGCTGCGTTCGGTGGCGGAACGGGCCAAGGCGGGCGATCCAATGCTCAAATCGGCACCCCACTTTGCCCCGCGCCGCCGACTTGACGAGACACTGGCGGCGCGCAAGCCGGTGTTGGTGTGGACGGAACCGGCGCTGGCCGTTGCGGCGGAATAGTCAAAGCCAACGGCGGACGCGTTTGCAATAGTCGCTATAGGGCATACCGAATGTTTGCGTCATATAGGCTTCTTCGCGCGCGATCACTTGGGTCTGGATGGCAATGATTGCGGCGGGTAAAAGGAATAGCGCGGCAACGCTGTCGATGGCCAGCGCCAGGCCGAGGTGGATTGCCGCCATGCCCAGATACATCGGGTTGCGGGTGAAACGATAAACGCCGGTCGAGACAAATGCAGTGACTTCGCGCCACGGTTGCGGTGGCGTTCCGGCTTTGTGGAAACCGCCGACCGCCACAAAGATCAGTGCGATTCCTGGACCGGCCGCCGCCGCAGCGAGCAAAAGCCGGAGCGATTGCGGCAATCCAAAGCCGGTTAGCCCCGCCATCCAATCAATGACCGTGCCGATCAGCAGGAAACCAATAAAGACGAGCGGCGGCGGGAAGATGACTTTTGCGCTGTTCTCGTCGGGCTTCATATCTGTTTCTCCCTCACGCGCATGATAGCATCACGCCGCGCTAATCGACAATTGCGGGTGTGACGGGCACGTTTCGACGATGTTCGCGCCAGACAATATACAGTCCGCTTGCGATAATGATCGGTGCGCCGACCCATGTCCACGGCGTGGGTAATGCACCAAAGACCAGCGCGCCCAATGCGGTCGACCAGATCAGGCTGGTGTAATCGACGGGCGCGACCACCGACACGGGAGCAAGGCGGAGCGAAGACGTCAGCGCGATCTGACCCAGCCCGCCGGTCACGCCCATGCCGATGATGTAGGCCCACGTCAGCATGTCATGCGCTTGTCCGAACTCCGGCATCAGAAATCCGAGCGGGATGGCCGACATTGTCCCGAACCAGAAAACCGTCGTTAGCGGCGGTTCGGTCCGGCCCAGCTGGCGGAGGAGGATTGTCACGATGGCGGTCAGGAAAGCTGCTCCCAGTCCAAGGACTGCGCCGATGAGCGGAATATGCCCGGACTGCGGTTGCACGACGATCAGAACGCCGATGAAGCCGATGGCCACTGCGCTCCAGCGGTGAATACCAACACGCTCGCTCAGCACGAGTGCCGATAATATCGTTGCGAACAGGGGGGTCGCAAACCAGAGTGTCTGCGTTTCTGCGAGCGGCAACATGGCGACCGTGGCAAAGTTAAGCGCCATGCCGGTCGATCCGACCGCCGTGCGGCTCAGATGTGCGAACGGTCGCTTGGTTCGCAACGACGCCAGTCCCGGCCCCGCCATTACCAGCCC
>JAYUYR010000183.1:0-5101 GCA_043752405.1 Sphingomonas sp.
GCCGCCTTCCCCTGCAAGGCCAGCACACATCGCCCGCGCCAGCCGCCACGCCGGTGCCGGTCCTTGGGCAGAGGCATCATCGGCAATACCGCACATTGACGCCGGGTCCGCACTGGCAAGTGCCGCCTGCATGGCGGCTTCATAAAGCCACGGCGTATAATTGTCGGCGTCGACCCGCTGGACAAGCGCGCGGGCATTTTCCGCCTCGCCCATCCGCACCAGCAACCACGCCCGGTGCGCGACCCAATCCGCGCCGTCCACATTGGCGGGGATCGAACTTTGCGAAACGAGAGCGCGGCGCAACAGGATTGAGACCCAGCGTGATGCCACCGGTGCCTTAGCCCGCGCCATAAGGCTGGTCAGGTAACGACCATCCGCATTTCCGAAAGCGCCAGCACCAAAGCCGCCGTCCTCGGTCGGCAACAGGCCAACCTGATCGAGCGAGCGGCGCGCCTGTGGCGGTAAATCCTGCGGGGGGGCGAGCGTGATACTGGCATTGTCGCTGCCGTTCTCCAGCGCGCTTTCATCCCCGCCAACGATTTCGTCTGCACTATCTGCGGGCGATGGTGCCGCGGGCAATGCCGGGTCGGGCACCGCATTTGCAGGACGGTCGGCTGCCGGTCGATCGTCGGGCGATTTGGGCGCAACGGGCGGTGGCGTGTCGGGTTCGCCAAAGCCGGGCGGCAAGATCGACTGCGGGCCACGCTGGGCCAACGCCGGATACAGCGCGACCAGCGCGCATCCGGCCGTAAGCGCCAGGCCGAGATTTCTAGCGGGGAAGCGCACTGGCAGGTACCGTCTTTTCAACGCGCGCTGTCGGCTTTGTCGCATCGATACGCGACAGCCAGACCGCAACGCCGATCAGGGCAACCACGACGAGAACAACGACAACCATTCGAACCATTCGACCAAAATCCCTGTACGCTGACGATTGCGCCATCATTTACCCCCGCGCTCTTTGCCCGATTGCGCCCATCGCTGTATAGCCCCTGCCGCCATGTCCGCACACGCCCATAACCATCATCTGCCCGTGCGGCCTATCGTGCTTGTCGGATTAATGGGTGTCGGCAAGACATCGGTGGGTCGTCGGCTGGCCAACCGGCTTCATCTGCCGTTTGCCGATGCCGACCATGAAATCGAAATGGCGGCGGGGCTCACGGTTACCGAAATCTTCGAACGGTTCGGCGAAGCGCATTTCCGTGACGGCGAGCGGCGGGTCATCGCGCGCCTGATTGACGGTAGGCAAAAAGTCATCGCAACGGGCGGCGGTGCGTTCATGAACGAGGCGACGCGCGCCCTTATCCTTGATCGCGCCACTGCCGTGTGGCTCGATGCCGACATCGACACCCTTGCGGCACGCGTTGCGCGACGCGACGACCGCCCGCTGCTGCGCGGCAAGGATGCGCGCGTCGTTCTGGGCGAACTCGCGGCCGTTCGTAATCCGATTTATGCTCTTGCGCCCATCCACGTCCGCAGCAATGCCCATCCACATGATGCAACCGTGGATTTAATCGTGGGGCAATTGACCGGATGACTTGCATAACCGTGGGCCTTGGCGAACGCAGCTATGATGTTGTGATCGAAAGCGGCTTGCTCGCGCAGGCCGGTGCGCACCTGAAGCCGCACACGAAGACCGGGCGTGTCATCATCGTCACCGATGCCAATGTCGCGCTGCTGCATCTGGCGGCGGTCGAGGCGTCGGCTCGGGCGGCAGGGCTGACCGTTGAAAGCATCACCGTGCCCCCCGGCGAAGCGACGAAGAACTGGGTCCAACTCGAATCGTTGTGTGACCAGCTTCTTGCCTTTGAAATCGAACGCAGCGAAGCGATTGTCGCGCTCGGCGGTGGCGTGATCGGCGACTTGACCGGCTTTGCCGCATCGATCGTGAAGCGCGGCTGTAACGTCGTCCAAATTCCGACGACCTTGCTCGCCCAGGTCGATTCGTCAGTTGGCGGCAAAACCGCAATCAATACACGCGCGGGCAAAAACCTCGTCGGCGCTTTTTATCAGCCGGTACTGGTGCTTATCGACCCTGCCACGCTGGATACGTTGCCGCTGCGCGAACTGCGCGCAGGCTATGCCGAAGTGGTCAAATATGGCCTGATCGACGATCCCGATTTTTTCGCCTGGTGCGAAGCCAATGGTGCGGCTCTGATTGCGGGCGATACCGAAGCGCGCCGCCATGCCATCGCGCACAGCGTCGCCGCCAAGGCACGGATTGTCGGTACCGACGAACGCGAAACGAGCGGCACCCGCGCGCTGCTGAATCTCGGACATACGTTCGGCCATGCGCTCGAGGCCGAGACAGGGTTCTCGGACCGGCTGCTCCACGGCGAAGGTGTCGCGGCGGGGATGGCAATTGCCTTTCGCTATTCGGTCACGCGCGGACTTTGTCCGGTCGAAGACTCACGCCGCGTCGATGCCCATCTCGCCGCAGTCGGTTTGCCCACCGGCGCACGCCCTGCAACCAATGCCGATGGCGCTACCCTCGCCGCACATATGGCGCATGACAAGAAACGTGACGGGGGGCGCGTCCCCTTCCTGCTGGCGCGCGGGATCGGGCAGGCCTATCTCGAACGCGACGTCGCACTCGACGATGTCGCAGCCTTCCTCGACCGCGACCGGTAATGCCCAACGGCGTCGCCAAATCCAATCTGCCCGAAAAAACATGCCCCGTCTGTGCCCGCCCTTTCACCTGGCGCAAGAAATGGGCGCGCGACTGGGACAATGTGATTTACTGCTCGGACAAATGCCGCGCCATTAAATCCTGATCACGTTTTAGCGTAGCCTAAGCCTCACGCTTCACCTCGAACCGTTCGCCCCGGAACATCCGGTCCTTCATCGAATGCAGATCGCCGCTGACGCCTTGTGCCGCCAGCCGTTCGATGTCGCGCCGCCGATATTCGCCTTCGATTTCGGCAATCCGCGCGTCGCCGACGTCCAGCGCTTTCAGCGCTTCGATGGCCATGATCACCGCCGATTCATAAACCTCGCGGACGCTGGCGGTCAGGTCGAGCGGGGCAAGCGCCATCATCTGGCGACGGTCGAAAGCCCGAACCAGCACGGCGGCCTGGGGGAAAGTCGTCATGATCGGCTGCAGCTCTTTGGGGCCAAGATTGGGATCATCGGTACAGAACAGGATCAGCGACGCCTGATCCGCGCCCGCCATCCGCAACAGGTCGATGCGGCGTCCGTCGCCATAATAGACCTTCACCCCGAATTCGGCGGTACGCTCGATCTGCGCGGGCTTCACGTCAATCAAAGTCACCGAAATGCCGTCCGCCAGCAGCATCTGCGACACCGTCTGCCCAAACCGGCCATAGCCCACGATGATGGCGCTGGTATTCGGTGCTGCCTCCGGTCCTTCGGGCAGCGGTCCTGACCGCGGCGCATACTCAAACCGCCGGGCAATCATCAGCAGGAACGGCGTGGTCGCCATCGACAACGTTACAACCGCACCGAACAGGCTGGCGGCACTGGGGTCGATCAGCAACGCATCCTGCGCCTGGGCAAACAGGACAAAGCCGAACTCGCCGCCCTGACTGAGCAACAGGCCAAGCCCGAAGGCAGGCCGAGTTTCCATCCCGAACAAACGCGCCAGACCAAATATGATCAGGGTCTTTATGATCACCAGCGCGGCGGCCATACCGACCACGAACAGCGGATTGGCCAGCACGGCGTTGACATCGACGGCCATGCCGACCGCCATGAAAAACAGGCCGAGCAGGACCGCGCGGAACGGCTCGATATCGGCCTCTATTTCGTGCCGGTACGGCGAATCGGCCAGCATGACGCCCGCGACGAACGCGCCCAATGCCGTCGACAAGTGAAGCATTTCCATCACCGCCGCCGATGCGAAAACCGTGAACAGGCCAACGACGATAAACAATTCCTGCTCGCCCAGCCGCCCGATCAGGCGGAGCAGCGGCCCGATGATGTAACGCCCCGCCAGCACCAGCCCGACGACAGCGCCAACGGTGTAGAGCCCCATCTCCCAACCCGGCGGCGTGGCGGGGTCAACGGGTGCGCGCGACAGCGCGGCAATGACCGTAATAAGCGGCACGATGGCCAGATCCTGAAACAGCAGGACCGAAAAGGCGCGCTCGCCAAAGGGTGTGTTGATCCTTCCCGATGCTTTCAGACTCGGCAAAACCTGCGCGGTGGACGACAGCGCCAGCGGCAGTCCGAGCGCAAGTGCCGCGCCCCAGCTAAATGACGTCGCCAGTAAAATCATCGCGGCAATCGCCAATCCGCAGATCAGCACCTGTAACAGGCCCAGACCAAGAATATCGCGCTTCAACCGCCACAGACGCGCCGGATTCAGTTCGAGCCCCACCAGAAACAGCAGCAACGCGATCCCCAGTTCGGCCGCGCCCAGTTTTGATTCAGCCCCGCCGACCAGCCCCAGACCATAAGGGCCGATGATGACGCCGGCGATCAAATAGCCAAGGACCGCACCAAGACCAAAGCGCCGGAACACCATGACAAACAACAAGCCCGCGCCGAGCAGGATGACACCTTCGCGAAGGACTGACTCACTCATGACGACGCTCTTGTTGCGGCCTCTGCAGCGGCATCGAACGCAAGCAATATCGACGCATGGCGCGCGCTGTGCGGTCGGGCGGGCGCGAATACATCAAGGCCTGGCCATGTGCCTGCGTCTTCGCTGACACTCGACAGGAACGCCCGTAACGCGTCGGCTGCATGGGTAATTTCAAGCACATCGCTGCCGACGATATGTTGTCCCAGCAACGCCGCCGAAGCCTGCCCCAAGGCACAGGCGCGGACTTCCTGCCCGAAGCCCGCGACGCGGCCCTCGGCGTCAAGCGTCAGGTCCACGATCACCCGGCTGCCGCACGTCGGCGACCGTCGCTCGGCTGTCGCACCGGGATTGGCCAGTCGCGGCCGATCCGCGACCGACGCCGCCAGCCGCAGAATCTCCATATTGTAGAGCGGTGCGGTCATTGCGCGCGCCGCCGCTCGACGAAATCGACGACCGCCGCCGAACTGGCGCGAAGCAACGGATAAGTGCGCGATTCGGTCATCCATCCGGGCCGCGCTGCCGATTTCCCGTGGAGCGTGTCAAAAACCAGTTGCACCA
>JAYUYR010000184.1:0-5096 GCA_043752405.1 Sphingomonas sp.
GATTACATCACCAAGCCGTTCATTCCGCAGGAACTCGTTGCCCGGATCAATAAATTGCTCGAACGGCCACGAGCGCTGTCGCGTGTGGAATAAACTCTCATCGCTTGCAGTGCTCGTGCTCTTTGCCAGCTCAGCAGCGGCGCAAATGCCTTCGTCCGCCCCGCCACGCGCGACGGTCGAGGACCTTGCATTGCGGGCTCGTGCTGCCCCGCACGACGCCGACTTGCTCCGCCGTCTTGCCGTGGCACAGGCAGCCGCCGGGCAACTGCTCGTGGCGCTTGCTACGATTGAGGATGCGCGGGTACTAGCACCGGACGATCTCGACATTCGGCTTGCCCGGGCGCGCATCCTCAATTGGCTGGGCCGCCGCGACGAAGCGCAAAACGAGGCAGACGCGGTCGCGGCGCGCGACGCCGATTACCCGGAACTCGCCGACGTCCGCGCAGCGATCGCAACGCCCGCAACATCTGTAACGGCTGGTCGTGCGGGTTTCGCCGCATCGTTAGGTCTCGCGTCAGTTGATCTACCAAATGGCGAAGAGGCCTTTTGGACCAGCTTTGTCGCAACCGGCTTTGCACCGGTGGGCGCGCGCGCGACAATGAGTGCGGTGGTCGACATCGAGGAGCGCCACCAAACTGATAGGCGGCTTGCGCTACGCCTCGACCGACGTACCGTCGCGGGCGAGGTCTACGCCGCCGTCTCCGCTACGCCAAAGGCTAATTTCCGCGAGCAGTTTGGCATCGCCAGCGGATTTGTGCATCGGGTCGGCCACAGTATCGACGCGAGCTTCGACCTGCGGCATGCCCGCTACACCGGTGTGTCCGTAACTGTCGCCGAGCCGGGGGTGCGCCTGCGGCTAGCGAACAGAAAGCTGGTCGTGTCCGCGCGCTGGATCAACCTGTTCCGCAGCGACGATGGCCATCGTAGCGGCGTGGCGATACGCGGCGACTGGCACGTTAATGGCGACCATGTATTGCTTGCAGGAGCCGCAACTTACCCTGATACCGAGGCGGGTTTCACGCGCCAAGTGCGCTCTGTATATGCCGGCGGCGTCATTCCGGTATCTGACCGGGTATCGTTCCGGCTGATCGGCGAATACGAACACCGTGTCGCGAGCTATACGCGCCGTGGCGTGACGATTAGCGTTGTATGGCGGCTCGACCGCTGAGCCGTGGCATTTATCGTGAACTTGTCGGTCGTGTTCGCAGCGACGATGCTAGCCTGCATGGTTATGCTGATCGTTCGGCGCTGGCGGGCTGAGCGCCGGCAGGGCGCAATCAGCGCGCAATCGAGCGCGGTCACTCGGACCTATCTCCGCCGACTCGGTGGCAGCCTCGACGTCACGCCGCCTGCCGCCGGGCCGATATCATTGACCGCCGTTCTCCACCTGTGCCAGCTTTTGCGCGGTGCCGAACGTGACCGCCTGCTGACGCTCGCCGAGGCCGACGGCCTGTTCGACCTTGCCTTGTCCAAGCTTAAGCACTCGGGGCCGCCGGGCCGGGCCCGAGCAATCCAGATGCTTGGTCAGTTCGGCGGCGATCGCGCAGTTGGGGCGCTCCTAGAGCGCATGACTAACGACCCTCGTCCTGCCTTGCGCCTCGAGGCAGCGAGCGCGCTCGCTGCCCTCGGCCGCCTGCCCGCGCCAGCCGAAACGATCGCCATTCTTGGATTCGCCAACGCCGCCCCAACCCGCGTTCATTCCGCGTTGCTCCGCTCGCTCGCTCGCTCGCATACGCGCCAACTCGGATCAATGCTGGGAACTGCGCTGCCAGTCACGCTACGCTGCATGATTGTCGACACTCTGGGCTGGTCGGATGATTATTCAGTCGCCGATTTGATCGAGCAGGCGGCATGTGATGACAACCCCGAAATGCGCTGCGCCGCACTTCGTGCGGGGCGTCAGCTCGGGCGGCCCGACGCGAGCAACTGGATATTGCCGCTCCTATCCGATCCGATTGCCGAGGTTCGTGTCAACGCGATCCGCGCTTGCGACACATTGCAGATCGAGCAAGCCGTTGAGGCACTAGAACGGCTTTGCTCGGATCCGCACTGGTGGGTGCGCTCACGAGCCGAGGAAGCGCTCTTGACACTCCGTCCGGCCGAACCGACGAGCATAGCAGCATGACCCAGGCGCAAGCACTGGCGATCGCAACGCAAGGGGTGCTGGCACTCGCCTGGGCCTGCTTCCTGATCGTTCTGGTGCGCAATTTGGTCAGCGTCATCCAGCTCGCACTTGCTGCGTATGTGTTCGCAACGCGTATCCGCCCGTCGACGCACGCGCTCGACCTGTGGACGCGTCATTCGCGCCTTGCGCCGCCGATCACGGTGATTGCGCCGGCGTATGACGAAGAACTCTCAATCGTCGATAGCGTGCGCGCATTGCTCGCGCTCGAATATCCCGAACATGAGGTTATCGTCGTCAACGACGGGTCGAAGGATACCACGCTTGCAACGCTCGTCGAAACTTTCGAAATGGCACCGATCAGCCGTACGCAACTCGCGCCTCTTCAGCGTACGTGCATTTTCGGTGTCTACGGATCGAAACGCTACCCAAATCTGATCGTCGTCGACAAGGAAAATGGTAGGAAGGCCGACGCGGCCAATGCTGGCATAGGCTTCGCGCGGACGCCGCTCGTTTGCATTATCGACGCCGATTCTATTCTCGAGCCCGACGGGCTCCTCCGCGCCGCCGAACCCTTCATGGCCGACGACGGGCGGCTTGTGGCGGTCGGCGGTGCGATCCGGATTGTAAACGGTTGCGAAGTGGTGAGCGGATCGCTGCGCCGCATCGGCATTCCCCGCTCGATGCTGCCGCGCTTTCAGGTGATCGAATACATGCGTGCCTTCCTCACCGCACGCGTCGCGAACGCCAAGATCGGGTCGCTGCTGCTCATCTCAGGCGCTTTCGGACTGTTCCGCCGGTCGGTCCTCGTCGAGATCGGCGGGTATCGCCATGACACGGTCGGCGAGGATCTCGAACTGATCGTTCATATTCATCGCCACATGCGCGAGCAGAAGCGCGAATATCGGCTCGAATTCGTGCCCGAGGTGGTGTGCTGGACTGAAGCACCGGCTACGCTGGCGGGCCTACGCAACCAGCGCGCGCGCTGGCAACAGGGCGCCCTTGAGACGCTTGAGCGGCATCGTGTAATGGTCGGCAATCCGCGCTATGGTAGAATCGGCATGCTTGCCATGCCGCAGCTTGTTATCGAGGACTTCATCGGCACGCCCGCCGAAGCGATCGGCTATCTTGTCATCCCGGCTGCATGGGCGCTCGGGCTGCTCGCACCCGAAATGGCGCTTGCTTTTCTGTGCCTTACCTTTCTGTTCGGAATTGCACTCAGCATCGGCACGCTTGCGATTGAGGAAGCCCAACTTTGCCGGACGCCGTCGGCGGCCGATCTTTCACGCATCGCCGTCGCAGCCGTTGCCGAGAACTTCGGCTACCGCCAAGTCAACCTGTTATTCCGCTTAGTTGGTATCAAGCGCTACCTCCGCAAAGAAACCGGATGGTCGGCAGTGCCGCGTATGGGGTTTTCTCCCAAGTGACAGTGCTTGAAACCGCGCCAGTCAGCCGTTCGCGCGCACTCGCTAGCTGCCATGTGCAAAGTTTTACCGTTTGTTGCTCGAAGATGCCGGAGGTTCTCTCGCGTACGTGCACACCATCATTCGACATAGAGACTGCATGTATCGGCAGGTCTGCCGCGCAAAAGGTTGAAACGCTATGAATACACACGTTCCACCAGCACCGCTTGCGCTGCCTCCGCTTAATTGGCAGCACTGCGCGCTCCTCGCCGCTGTCTGCTTTACAACGGCTGTGATCGGTATCGAACTCACGCGTGAGGCCGGGCGTGTGGCGGCAATCTGGCTCAGCAATGCTGTCGTGCTGACGGCATTGCTCCGCGCGCCGGTGCGTCACTGGCCCGTTCTTCTCGTCACCGGCTTTGTAGCAAACCTTGCCGCGAATATAACAGTCGGCGACGTGGCGGGCCTCGCGCTTGCTCTCGGGGTGTGCAACATGGTCGAGGTGCTTGTTGGCGCGGCGCTAATGCGGTCCGGCAGGAAAGAAGCACTCGATCTCTTCAAGCTACGCACGTTCGCGCGCCTCTGTATTCTGGTGGGCGGCGTGGCATGCGCGATCTCGGCAACTCTTGCCGCAACTGTGATTGCATCGACCGGCGCGCCCTTTGCCGCGGTTTGGCGCACCTGGTTTTTCGCCGATGCGATCGGAATAATCACCTTTGTACCGATTTTGCTCCTGTTCGATCGCGGCTTTTCGTCGGTGCAAGCGCCGCGCTGGGAAACGGTAGCGATCCCCCTCGTAGCAGCAGGGCTCGCTGCTACCGTCTTCGCACAGACCACGTTCCCGCTCCTCTTTGTAATCTTTCCGATACTGGTTGCAGCGGCTTTCCGCTTGGGTGTGCGTGGCGCGGCAACGACGATGTTTGCGTGTCTTGTCATCGCGATCCTGTTCACGGTGCAAGGCTACGGACCGATCGCGCGCATCGATGCCGCGTTGCCCGAGCAGATCCTGTTCCTGCAATTCTATCTCGCTGTCGCAGTCTTTACAGTCATTCCTGTCGCGCTAGTCCTCGGAGAACGCGCGCAGCTTGCGGCCGAGCTGTCGGCGAGCGCGGCTGAGCACCGATTGGTGATCAATACGACACAAGATGTCCTGTTTCGTGCCGACATCGAAGGACGCTGGACATTCCTCAATGACGGCTGGGTACGGATGACCGGGCACGCCATTGAGACATCACTGGGGGCGCTATCGACAGATTTCATCAACCCTGACGATTATGCAATTGTCGCGGCACATCGTGCGCAACTTGTCGATGGCTTCGACGACTATTCGTTTGAGGCGCGCTACCGGCACGCCGAGGGCAGCTGGCGGTGGTTCGAAGCGCGCGTGTCGGCCATCCGTGACGCTCACGGGCGCTTTGTCGGCTCCTCGGGCATTCTCTCCGACGTGACCGCGCGTAAAGAAAGCGAAGCGACCCTGTCCGATAGCGAGGCTCGTTATCGGCTCCTCGCCGACTATTCGAATGACATGATCGTTCGGATAGGGCTTGATGGCGTCCGCCGTTACGTTTCAC